>JAFGFB010000291.1 GCA_016931315.1 Anaerolineae bacterium | reverse complement strand
TTATTGGGGAGTTCAAAGATCAACTTGGGGAGACACCTGCGGATAGACACTTTGGCACGCCGAAGAGATTCAGAGGTAGTTTTTTTTGTGATTTTTGTGGACGGGGCTTCGCCCCGTCCACAAAAATCACACTTGCAGAAAAAAGACGCAGAGAGTTAACGCCTAATGTAGGTCGTTTGCAAAATGGCGGTCTTATTTTCTCCAATAATCTGTCGTATACCCCTGGTTGAGGGTGCGTTTCAAAATGGGAGCAAAAAATCTCAGGCGCCCCTACAGGAGGCAGGAGAAGATTGATTTTTGACAGTGGGACAAAGCCCCACCGCCAAAAATCAATCAGAGGATCTTTTTTATGTTTTGGACGCGGCGCTGTACGTTGTAATCAGCACCACGGCGCCGCGTCCAAAACCACTTTTCCCTCAAACAGGCATGCCACGCCTGATATGAAGTGTTATGCGGTCAATAATTTGTCGTATACCCCCTTTAGATTGTAAGTGTTCAGATTTCCATCGTGAAGCAAAAATCGCAGCTTTAGCCGCGCTTGTTGTGGCAAGCGGGGGAACGCTGAACAGTTACTTCAGATTGCAGTTTTGCAGTTTGAGGTTAAAATTGTCATAGGGGTTTTCAAAAGCTGCGGTAGAGATTGCGCTCCGCAGCACAGAAAGGCTTCCAGCAACAGGAGAAAGCGCCTTGCCGCAAGCATTACCGCAACATTTCTATACCCGCTCCACACTCCTGGTGGCACGAGAATTGTTGGGGCAGCGGTTGGTGCATCAGCAAGAAGGGCGCCGGCTTGCAGGGCGTATCATGGAAGTCGAAGCCTATATTGGCAGCGATGACCTGGCCTCACATGCACGTTTCGGCAAGACTGCGCGCAACGCCGCGATGTTTGGACCACCCGGTTGCGCTTACATCTATATCATCTACGGAATCCACACCTGTTTGAACATCGTGACAGAAAGGCAAGGCTTCCCAGCAGCCGTGCTTATCCGCGCCCTGGAACCGGTTGAAGGGGTGGAAATCCAACAGCAGCTACGGGCGGCACAGAGACTGCGCAGCGCACATATAGCTATCCGCGATCTGGCAAGGGGACCAGGACGGCTCTGCCAGGCGCTGGCGATTGATCGAAGCCTGAATGGGCTAGAGCTCACCACACCGGGTGCACAGCTCTGCGTTGAGCCAGACGAGAGTATCCCCGATACGGAAGTGCTTGCAGGACCGCGCATCGGTGTCACCGGAGATGCGCAGGCACGCAACGCCCCATGGCGTTTCTTTGTGCGGGCATCCCCTTGGGTCAGCGGAAAAACGCGGGTGGGAAGCGCATCCCCCTGAGAATCAGCATCGAATATGTGGGGGCGGGTCTCTCGCGCAATGTGCTTCCACGGCCGGGCCATAGTCACAGTACAGGAGGTGAACAATGGCACTGCAAGGTAAGGGCCTCTGGGCCTGGCGACTTTGGGAACTGGATCGGGCGTTGACACTTGCCCCTTCACTGGATGTCACGCATGTGCTCTACAAAGTCGGCCAAGGGCCGCTGGGGCAAAAAGCCGGTTTCGTCATCGAAAAGCCTGAGGAAATTGCGGAGCGCATTCGCCAGGCAGGCTATATCCCCATCGCCTGGGGCTTCACTACACTTGGTGATGTAGATTTTGAAGCACAAATGGCGATAGATGCTTTTGGTTGGGGCTACGAGGGCTTCATCTTCAATGCGGAGGATGCCACGAAAGGGCGTCAGGAAGCCGCAACCGCCCTGGGAGAGAAAGTGCAAGCTGCCAATCTGGACTTGAGCCAGCTGTATCTGTGCTCCTATCCAACACCGCTCACGCATCATCCCACGATTCCTTTCAATGAAATGGGGCTGTACTGTCAGGGTGGGTTAATGCCCATGGCTTATGGCACCTACTTGCGACCGCCAGAAGTGGTAATTGACCGCTGGACTTTCGAGCAAAACAGCACCTGGATGGAACAACAGGGGCTAGAACTGCCCATCTATCCGGTCTTGGGACCCTATGTGGATAACTTTGCCCAACAGCCCATGCCCAAGGAGGAGCTGCAAGCGTGGCTAGATTGTCTCGCCAAATACGCACCCAGTTTCTTCAGCATCTACACGGCTGCGGCCCTCATCCCGGAACATTACGCGCCTATTCGCGCCTTTGTCCTCGGCAACATCCCGGTGCGCACTAAAACAGCCTGGATTCACGAGCTGGGCGGTGCAGTGCTCTATGCCGGCGCCGGGAAAGCAAATACGCAATTCTCAGCGCTCGTTTACGGCGCCAAAGTGCAGCCAGTCGGCTCGCCGGTAACGGTGAATGGGGTGGCATGGCAACGCGTCCGCACCCCAACGCTGGAAGGCTGGTTGCGAGAGGCACAGCTCCAGCCTGAGATGCCCGGTCCGTGGCCGGCGCTGGACAGGCAGCCCACTCCGCCCACCGGGCGCCTGCTCACCGTCTGGAGCACAGCAGAGCTCAATATCCGCTCCAGCCCCACCATCCACCCGGAAACGTTGATGGGTCGCATCCCAAAAGGCACCCGGTTGCGTGTGATTCAGGATACAGATAAAGCGCTGCAATGGGTCGGGCAATCCGGCAAATGGATCAACGCCCAAATCGAGCCTGACGGTCCCCGTATCTGGGTCGCCGCCTGGTATCTCAGCCCCTTCGACCCGCTGCTCCCGCGCTCCCCCGGCATGAAGGTTCGCGTTCACGCTCCCGAGGATGGTTTGCTTGTTGTCCGCAGCGGGCCTTCAGAGACCCACGAAAACATCGGACAGGTGCTGCACGATGCGGTGGTTGTCTCGCTGGAATCCGAGGCTGAAACACAGCGCAAAGTGGGACAAGAGGGCGATTGGTTGTGGGTGCGCACACCCGATGGTGTGGACGGCTTTGTTACGGCCTCAGCCCTGCGTCCCTATGTCAGGACCCTGTTTGAGGTGCGCCACGTGCTGGTTGAAAGCCCACAAGCCGGCTTACACTTACGCGCCACCCCTGACCCAGATGCCAAGCCAGGTTGGTGGATGCCCCATGCTACCGTGCTCGAATCCCTGGAGCCGCCGGATGTCACGGCGGATAAATTGGAGCAGAGCGGCGCCTGGCTCAAAGTGCGCAGTCCTTCCCGGCGCGAGGGTTTTGTGCCGGTCGAACTGCTCAAAGCCCCGGATGACCCCGACAACCGCCAACCGGCCAACGATGCGAAACTCCCATTAGGGCGCTCGGCATGGCTCTTTGGAATGCACGCAGCCAACCTCACCGATGATACGCCGGAGCACCAACAGCGCATCCGACAGCTCTTTGAGAGCAAGGGTAAACGCGGTTGGGTGCTCTTTACAAAAACGCTGGGTACCCATGTGGATATGGGGCTTGAAGACACGCTGAGACAGCGCCTATGGAGCTGGGCAACGGCGGGCTACGGCGTCATCGTCCGGCTCAATCACGCCCACTATCCTTCCGGTACTTTGCCCGAGTCTGCCCATTACGATGTTTTCGCTGCGACTTGCGCCCGTTGGGTAGAGCTCTATCTAAAACATGCCGAAGAACCAGATTCACGCTACACCTGGATCATCCAAATCGGGAACGAGCCTAACAATCCAACCGAGCACCCGGGAGACATAGGGGTGATTCGAGAAAACATCACCCCCCAGCTCTATGCCAGTGCTTTCAACAAGGTCTACACGGCAATCAAGGGTATCTTACCCCGGGCGATTATCGCACCCGGCGCGGTAGACCCCTACAACTCCACTGTAATGCAACTCGTCAACCGGCGCTACCGCCCACTAGAGTATTTCCAGGAGATGCTCGACGGCATTACTGCACTCGATGCTTTCGTGCTCCACGCCTATACCCACGGTCCTTCGATAAGCGCCATCACGGCTCTGACCACCTTCGGCGATTTTATGACCGACCATTATTTCGATTTCCAGACCTATCGCCAGTTTATGGAGCGTATTCCGGCAAAGTGGAAGCATGTGCCGGTCATTATTGGTGAAAGCAATCACATCTGCCGCCCGCCCGGAGCGCCCGCCTGCCAAAACCCAGCAGATCAGGGTTGGGTCAACACCAATATCGGTTGGGTACGCGCAGTTTATCAGGAAATCCACAATTGGAACCAGATTCCCCATATCCAGCAAATTCACGGGCTGTTGCTCTACCGGTGGATGGGCGATCAATGGGAGTTACACGACAAGGACCAAATCCTGCAAGATTTTACGCAAGCTATGGGCAACGATTACCGCTGGCGGAGATGAATGCCAGCAGTCAACCCCGCCCATGGACGGGATAAAAAAGCGGTCGGCGCCCCTTGGAGACGCCGACCGTTTCTATATACCTCAGTTCGTGCGCTTAGGCGAAGCGCTCCGCCAGGATATCCACCAGGGTGGGCTTGCCAATGACTTGCAGCTCATAGCGCACCCGTTCCATCGGATGCTCGATGTTCAATACACGGGTGAGATCAATGGGCGTGCCAATCACGACCAGATCGCAGGGCGTGTTGTTGATAGTGACCTCAAGATCACGCATTTGCTCGTGACCGTAGCCCATTGCCGGCAGAATCTGGCCGGTGCGAGGGTACTTTGTATAGGTCGCTATGATTGAAGCCACCGCATAGGGGCGAGGATCAATGATCTCCGCCGCGCCAAAACGCTGCGCCGCCACATAACCCGCACCATAAGCCATCTCGCCGTGGGTGAGGGTGGGACCGTCCTCCACAACCAGCACCCGCTTACCGCGAATGCGCTCAGGATGATCCACGAAGAGGGGTGAAGCCGCCTCGACCACGATTGCCTGAGGATTCACCTCGGCGATGTGCTGGTAGATCAGGCGCACGCCGGCGTAGTCAGCGGTATCCATCTTGTTGAGCACGACGACATCCGCCGCGCGCAGATTGGTCTCGCCGGGGTAATACGTCATCTCGTGTCCCGGACGATGGGGGTCAGCCACCACAATCCACAGATCAGGCTGGTAGAAGGGCATATCATTGTTGCCGCCATCCCAAACTACGACATCGGCCTCTTTTTCGGCTTCGCGCAGAATCGCCTCGTAATCCACACCGGCATAGACGATCACGCCCCGGTCGATATGCGGTTCGTATTCTTCGCGTTCCTCAATCGTGCACTCGTGCTCATCCAGGTCGGCATAGGTTGCAAAGCGCTGCACCCGCTGGCGAACCAGATCGCCATAAGGCATTGGATGGCGCACTGCGACCACCTTCTTGCCCAACTGCTGTAAGACATCGCATACGTGACGTGTGGTTTGCGACTTCCCAGCGCCCGTCCGCACGGCGGTGACTGCCACTACGGGCTTAGTGCTCTTCAACATGGTTGCCTTGCTGCCCATGAGGCGGAAGTCCGGACCCAGAGCCGTCACGAGGCTGGCTTTGTGCATCACGTACTCATGTGGCACATCGGAGTATGCAAACACCACCTGATCAACCTGATGCTCACGAATAAGATCACCCAGATCTGTCTCAGGGTAAATCGGAATGCCTTTGGGATATAGCGCGCCCGCTAGCTCGGGGGGATATTGCCGACCCTCGATATTGGGGATCTGCGTCGCCGTGAAGGCGACAACCTCATATCGCGGATTATCCCGGAAATAGGTATTGAAATTATGAAAATCGCGCCCGGCAGCGCCCATAATGATCAACCGGATCTTCTCCATACAGATTCTCTCCTCTACAACAAATTTGTAACAGGCGCAGCAATTCTAAAGGTATGCTCGCTCAATGATACAAGGTTAAGCCTAATACAACCCAGGCTTAAGGGCAAGTGAGATTTCATAACAAAAAGGGCGCCAATCCTCACATCGGATGACGCCCTCAAAAATCAGCGCAATCGAATCAAGCCAGCAGCGCCAGCGGCGATAAGACTTTAGCTCGATTCAGGCTCCATGCTCTTTTTTGTGCGCTCCAGTTCAGTCTCGAGCGCCGCGGTTATTTCACGACGCAATGGCGCCAATGCGCCCAGAACGCCATTGACAAAGCGCGGTGCGCTATCTGAACCGAAAGATTTGGCAATTTCCACGGCCTCATTGATGGCAACCTTGGTGGGAATCCGCCCGACGGTGAATTCGTAGAGGGCAATGCGCAACACATTCCGGTCCACAATCGCTACCTGATCCAGGGGCCATTCCTGGGCGTATTGCTGAATATAAGCATCCAGGTAGGTACAACAGCCCACCACTCCGGTGACCAGCTGTTGATAGTAATCTGAAACTGGCGCAGGGAGGTCTGGCTCGCGCTCGAAACAATTTTGTAAGACCCAACCGGCAGAATGCCCTACAGCGTCAATCTCGTAAAGCGCCTGTAAAGCCATCTCCCGCGCTAATCGCCGCTCCCCTTTCATGAATACCTCACCCCAATTTCTTCATTTGTTGCAGCGTCAAGCTAAGCCGCGGCAGCAGTCTCCACAACAGGCACCGGAAACAATACGTCCTCAATATAGACATTGACGGCTTCGACCGGCATTCCAATCATCTTCTGAATTGCTTCGGTAACGTTTTGCTGTACCAAACGCCCCAGCTGTAGCAAACTAATGCCTGGCTCCGCCATGATGTGCAGGTCCACAGATACGCGACCTTCCACGACATGCACCTGCACGGAGTTGCCGCTCAGTCCCAAAAAGCGTTCCACATCCGTCGGTTCAGCAATCTTCACCACGCCAGGCACAGTCTTGGTGGTCAGCCGGGCGATAGTTTCTAAAACACCAGGTTCTACCGTTACTTTCCCAGGGATCACTTTGTTATCCATCTTTCCCTGCTCCTCCCGTTCAAGCCATCCCAGAAATCACTGCGCAGTGTAGCTTCACACGCTTCCAACAACAAACTCCGGGCCTCCGCGGAAGCCCGGTCAATATCCAGTCTCAAGCAAGGGCAGATGCGCGCGCAACGCCAAACCGACGACAGCGAATCGCAACCGCCTACCGAGCGGATTAATCCTTATCAACATCGAGGACTTTGATGCGCCGGTAGGTCCCACAATTACGACACACGTGGTAGGGACGCACCATCTCACCGCACTCGGGGCAGGGAACCAAATGGAACAGTGCAGGAGCTGCAAACGTAAGCGCCCGGCGGTTTTTCTTGCGCCGGCTGGTTGTCTTGTGCTTTGGTACTGCTGGCATATTAACTCATTACTCCTTATCCAAAATCACGCCTGGTCATCGCCATCAATTATTACCCTTCACCGGGGCCATGATCCAGCGCAGAGTCCATTATACGGAAAAGTGCGTTCCTGTCAAACCGGTTTAGAGAGCAGAAAGCTAACCGGTCGCCCCATCTGCCTAAATCATGCTTGTGACTTCAAAATGGATTTTGCGCCGCGGCTCCGCTGTAACGCAAAATCCGTCTTTCGCCATAGGGTTATCCCTGCAAGCGAAGTTCGCGGTCAGCCTCCAGCTTCTGCAAACCATTATCCACCGTGCGCTGCAATCGCGCCAACTCCTGTTGCAGCTGGCTGAGCGTGTTGAAGACATACTCGTCAGCATCAGTCCGCAGCGCGGTTGCCTCATCATGAGCACGTTGACGCAGAACAGCAGCCTGATGCCGGGCTTCCTGCATCACACGATGTTCCCCGGCCAGCTGCTGAGCTTCCTCTTGCGCAGCAGCAATAATTCGCTCGGCTTCCTCACTGGCCTGAGTCAGCACAGACTCGCCCTGCTCCAGGAGATGCTGTGCCTGGGATAGCTCCTCTGGCAACGCGACGCGTAGTTGCTCGAGTAAGTTTCGCGCGTCTACCTCATTGACAGCCCGGTTCCCAGAGAATGGGATTTTGGGGCTATCCTTGAGCAGAAAATCTTCCAGCTGTTTGATGCGAAAATCAATATCCATCTCGCCTCCTGGTCATGAAGAATACGACCTCAAAACAGCATCAGTCCCGCACCGATATTGACACGTCACCGACATGTATCGCTCGTTCGCGAACTGCCGATAACGCCTTCAACACATGCGAAGGCACCATCGCTGAGGCATCGCCACCCAATAAACAAATTTCCTTCACAATGCTTGATGATAGGAAAGCATGCTCCTGCCGTGTCATCAGGCAAATGGTATCGAGATGGGGCGCGAGGGCTTTGTTGGTTAAAGCCATCTGGTATTCCAGCTCGAAGTCAGAAATCACGCGCAGACCGCGAACCAAGACCCGTGCCCCAACTTCATCAGCAAAAGTCGTAGTCAGACCGCTGTAAGGACACACCTCGATGTTGGGTACGGCTCGCAACGCTTCACGGATGAAAGCTACTCGCTCTTCCACCGAGAACCACAGCCGTTTGTTAGGGCGATCATAGACCGCAACAGTCAGGTGTTCGAATAGCGCAGCTGCACGTTGCGCGATATCTATGTGTCCGAAATGAATCGGATCAAATGAACCGGGGTATATCGCACAGACCCCCATCAGCTTACATCTCCTGTTGCCTGCCAAAAAGCCTCTACCCGTAAAGCCAGCTCCCGGTGTTCAGGCTCAAGCAGGTCCGGGTCGCCTGCCAACAATTGCGTGGCAGCCTCACGCGCCTCATGCAATAATCGCACATCCGCCTGCAATGCCAATGGCAGCTCCGGCATTCCGCTCTGCTGCGTCCCTAAGAACTGTCCCGGTCCACGCATCTCCAGGTCCTTTTGCGCCAACACGAAGCCATCTGTCGTCGCCTCTAAGGTCTTCAGACGCTCGTCAGCCACTTCAGACGGAGACTCGGAAAGCAACAAGCAATAAGAACGGTACTCCCCTCGGCCCACACGACCCCGGAACTGGTGCATTTGTGATAAACCAAAGCGCTCAGCGCCATCAATCAACATGACCGTGGCATTAGGAACATCAATTCCGACTTCTACCACCGAGGTTGCAATCAGGATATCCAGTTCACCGCGCACAAAGCGCACCATCACCGCGTCCTTGTCATCGGATTTCATGCGTCCATGCAACAGCCCCAGACGCAAATCGGGGAAGACTTCCTTCTGCAGGCGTTCGTACTCTGCTACAGCCGCGCGCGCCTCGATTTTCTCCGACTCCTCCACCAAAGGGTAGATGATAAAAGCCTGTCGCCCTTGCGCAATCTGACTACGAATGAAACCATAGGCAGCTTCACGCTGTCGCGCAGTAAGCACGCGAGTCTCGATAGGTTGCCTTCCGGGGGGCATTTCATCCAGAATTGAAACATCCAGATGTCCCCATAGGGTCAACTCCAGCGACCGGGGAATTGGCGTCGCCGTCATCACAAGCAAATGGGGATTGTAACCCTTTTGACGTAAGGCCCCGCGCTGTTCAACACCGAAACGGTGCTGCTCATCAATGATTGTGAGGGCCAGGTTGTGGAAATTGACCTGCTCCTGAATGAGTGCGTGCGTTCCCACAACCAACGCTAGCGTGCCATCAGCAAGACCCGCGTAGATTTCGCCGCGCTCGGCAACACCAGTGCTGCCCGTGAGCAAACGCAACGTCGGGCGTGGCTCGGGGAAGCGCTCGAAGAGGCGGCTCAGGCTCTTGAAATGTTGCTCTGCCAAAATCTCAGTCGGCGCCATAAGCGCTGCTTGAAAGCCGTCAGCTGCAGTTAGCGCCATGAGCAATGCGGCAACCACCGTCTTTCCAGCCCCCACATCCCCCTGTAACAACCGGTTCATGGGTTCGGATAGGGTCATATCGTGAACCATCTCATCCAATGAACGACGTTGCGCGCCGGTAAGCTCATACGGAAGCGCTGCCACAAAGGCTTCCAACAGTGTTTCTGAAACGTGAATCGCTTGTCCTGGGAGCGCCTTCCACTGCCGCCGCTGCCGTAGTAAACCAAGTTGCAGGCACAGCATTTCTTCGAATGCCAGGCGGCGTTGCGCTGCCTCGAGATGCGCCATATCATCCGGGCGATGAATGCCCCACAAAGCCCGTCCCAACGGCAACAAGTTATAACGCCGCAATAAGCCCTCGGGCAAAGGCTCGCTCAGACGTCCCGCCCAGGTGGTAAGGGTGCGCTGCATCAATTGACGGAACCAGCGTTGGGTTAAGCCTTCCGGAAGCGAATAGACCGAAGCAATACGCCCCTCTTCCAGATCGTTGCGCCCCACATGCCCCCACTCCGGAGAAGACATGGTCAGACGTCCCAGATGCTCCCCCACCCTTCCGCGCAGCTCGATTTGCATACCGGATTTCAAACGACCTTCAAGGAAGCGGTTGTTGAACCAAGTCACCTCAAGCGTCCCGGTTCCGTCGTTCAGAATTGCACGGAAGAGATATAAGCCAGGACGCACTTCGCGTCCGCCGGCTTCCCAAACCGTCGCAATAATGGTCACCAGTTCGCCATAGACCAGCCGGTCAATGGTCTTGAGATGGGAATAATCCTCATAACGGCGCGGATAATAGTGCAGCAAATCCGCAATAGTAAGCACGCCCATCTTTTCGAGATAGCCGGCGCGCTTCTGAGCCACACCAGGCAAGGCGGTAATGGGCGCCAGAATCCCCCGACCGGGCTGCGGAGGAACGGGAGCGGGACGTGAGGGTGAAGCCGCCGGCAAAACGCTCTGTGAAGCAACCGCGGGTACGGTTCCAGCACTCGGTGGCGCCGAAGAGAGAGCGGCGGCGCCCTCTTCAACCGCAACGAGCGGCGGGATGTCCAAGAGTTCTTGCAGTTCTTGTAATGCCCGGGAGCGGGCTTCAGGTTGTAAGGTGCTATAAGCTCGTAACCTTAATGCGATATCCTCGACCCACGCCGCATCGCCAAACACGCCTGAAGCCTGCCGGTTCCAGGTATCGGCATAGCGCGCAAGCCCGCCAGCGACCGCTTTGTCCTGGAAGGCATAATCCCTCTGTTCAAGAGAGAGCATCTTCTTCAGTGTATCAAGGGGATTAACCATGAATTTCCTTATGAAAATTTGTCTCAATCCCAGACGAAGCCGGGAATCTCCACCATCTGGCTAAGCCGAAGCTCTGCGCCCGATCGCTTATACGCCAGCGTAAACCTATCTGACAGCCTTAACAGCTGCCACACCGAGGCCCGTAGGGCCAATGTGCGAAAGAAAGACAGGCCCCGCCTCACACACCCAAAAGTTATTGCCGTCCACGAAAGGCAAGAGAGCCTCACGGAACTCTTCCAGTATTTCAGGAGGGGCCAACGTGTGTAACACCGCCAGGTGCTCCAGGGGCGCAGCCTCCCGCACCCAAGAGATAATGCGCAGCAGAGCATTCCGATAAGTGCGGACACGCCCCCAAAGCCGCGCCTCGCCCAAATGCAATGTGATCAGGGGCTTAATCTGCAACAAGTCCCCCAACCACGCCTGCGCCCAGCTCACGCGCCCACTGGCGCGCAAGTGCTCCAAGGCGCCCAACATGCCCATAACATACGTGCGCTGGGCCAGCGGTTGTACTCGCGGGAGAATCTCAGCGACCGGGGCGCCTTGTGCTGCCAGATTCGCGGCATAAATCGCCTGCAAGCCCACACCCATCGAAACCTGCCCCGTTTCCACCAGATGCAGGCGCGCTCCATGAAATTGCTGGCTTGCCAACAACGCCTGACCGCTCAACCCGCTCAAATTGGAAGCGACAAACAGTCCAATGATATCCGTCGCGCCTTCATTCGCCAGCTCGGTATATGCAGTGACAAACTCGTGCATCGAAGGCGATGCAGTCTGAGGGCGTCCAATCCCATCCTGCAGACTGCGATAAAGCAATTCGCGATCGGTAAAGGTGTCGCTGCGATAGCTATGGCCCCCAATGAACAAATGGATCGGAACAACTTTGATCCCTAACCGCGTCACAACATCAGGAGGCAAATCAGCGACGCCATCAGTGATGATGCGAACACGTGACCCCATAAAGGTTAGCGCCAGGTCCCTTCATAAATAACCATGCCCAACCCATCTGACCCGATATGCGAGGCGAGAATGGGGTCGTAGGTAATCATCGCGATGTCGCGGTTAGGCAGAATCTGCTCCAGACGCAACTTGAGGGTCAAGGCTTCTGTCGTTGGACCATCGCTGCCACTGTGAAAGATGATCAATTCCTGAATACGGCTGAATTCAGAAGCAAATTCCAGAAGTTTATCAAGCGCCTTTTCCGGAGCACGGCTCTTTTCAAGAGGGTTGATATCCCCATCTTCAATCACCAGGAAGGGATGAATGTTAAGCATTGAACCCAGAATGGCCTGCGTAGCACTCAGTTTTTTGCTACGGAACAGATAATCCAGGGTGTGAGTAATCATGACCAGATAAATACGCGGGATCATGCCGCGCACACGACGCACAACCTCGGCAGGGGGCAATTGCCCTTCCTGCAGTAGTTGCCCTGCGCGTTCCACAAGCAATCCCAGACCCAGAGAAATCGTCTGAGAATCAAGGATAGTAATATCACAACGCCCCATGAAATCCCGCGCCGCAACGCGCGCATTACGCATCACCGGGCTAAGGTGCCCAGAGGAAAGAATCACCAGCATCTTATTGGTGTGATAGAGTGTGCGCTCGAACACGGCCTGAAAATCTGCCACGGATGGCCCGATGATTTCTACCGGTTGGCGATGCTGCGCCAGCCGCTGTAGCAGCGCGATGTGACCATTGTTCTGTTGATCGTACATGAAAGTCTCATCAGCAGAACGCGCCACGATGGGCAATGAAATGACCCCCAGTTCCCGCAGTCGGGCTGCGGATAACAAAGCAGTGCCATCCGTAATCAGTTGGACTTGACTCACTGCGCCTCCTATTCTACCGAAAACAAATACGGATAATGGGCTTGCCCACCAGAGATGACCTCAAACTCCAATGCAGGATAAGCCTCAGCCAACTCATCCTTGAGGGATAGGGCTTCTCCTTCAGAAACATCCGCACCATAATACAGAGTCACCAGCTCCCGGTCATCCAGCGGGATTTTTGCCAATAAATGTCGCACGACTTCCTCGAATGTATCCGCGGCGGCTGTCAGGGTCCCATCAAGCAAGCCAATCGCATCGCCTTCATGCACGGTCACCTCATCCAGGGCCACATCACGCACCGCATACGTGACCTCGCCCGTGATCACGTCCCTGGCAGCACGGAGCATTGCGGCAACATTGCCATCAAGAGTGGCCTGCTGGTCCAATGCCAGCAGGGCGCCAATACCCTGAGGCAAACTGCGGGTTGGCACAACGGCCACTTCCAGTTCCGAAAGTTCCGCAGCCTGCTGCGCCGCCATGATGATGTTCTTGTTGTTGGGAAGAATGACGGCCTGCTCGGTCTTCAAAGTCTGTAGCGCCTCGAGAATGTCCGCGGTGCTGGGATTCATCGTCTGACCGCCACGGACCACGGCGGTTGCCCCCAGACTGCGAAAGACCTTCTCCATGCCGTCGCCCACCGCTACAGCAACCACACCAATCGCCTGTGGCTCAGCCTCTAACAATACCGCCGGTGAATCGGCGCCCAGGGAAGCCGCCCGAGCCGCATTGCGCCCCGCAATGAACTCCTCATACTGCTCAGCCATGTTTTCCACAACCACGTCGCGCAGTGAACCCTGCTGAACACCAAAACTGATGGCTACGCCCGGGTCAGCCACATGCACATGGACTTTGACAGCTCGAGCATCTCCGACGACCAAGGGGCAATCCCCCATCGCTTCAATGGAGGCGCGGATGGCCGCAACATCCAGATTGTAATCACGTCCCATGACGATGAACTGCACATCATAGGGATAGTTGGCATCAAATTCCAGCATTTCGTTGTCGCTCATTCCGGGGCCGTGCACGTCCACTGTAGACAAATCTACCACCTGCGCCGACTGAACTGAGCGCTCGAGCTCTTCCACAGAAAGCCCTTGCAACGAGCGCAACATACCCTCCAAAATAATCACCAGACCCTGCCCACCAGAGTCCACTACGCCTGCCTGACGCAGGACAGGCAGCAACGTAGGGGTCCGCGCCTCAGCAGCTTTTGCCCGCCGCACCAGGCGTTCAAGCATGAGAAGAACATCGGTGGTCTGCTCTGCCGCAACCTGAGCCTCCTCAGCGACCTCTCGAATGATGGTCAGGATGGTGCCTTCGACTGGCTTGACTACGCCTTTATAAGCCGTCTCCGAGGCCCGCTGCATTGCCTCGGAGAGACTTTGCACATCCATGCGCGCATGGTGATCGAGGCCACGAGCCACACCACGCCAGATTTGCGAGAGAATTACGCCGGAGTTACCACGCGCTCCCATGAGCGCGCCGTAAGCGACCTTACCGGCGATTTCACCGATATTATCCTCGGTCAAATACTCGATTTCATTCCAGGCTGAAGTCATGGTCAGCGTCATATTGGTTCCCGTGTCGCCATCAGGCACAGGAAAGACATTCAAGGCATTGATGGCTGCCTGATGCTGGCGCAACCAGGTCAACGCAGCACGTATCATCTGCTTAAGTTCTTGACCCCCAAGGTCAAGATGGGTTCCAGTCACTTGTTCCACAGATAGCTCTCCCTGGGTCAATCTACATCGCTCACGCGCAACGCCTGAACGTGCACATTGACAGCATCTACGGGCAGTTCCAGAGCTTGCTCCACCTGGTATTTCACCACGTGTTTCACACTCTCAGCTACCGTAGCAATTCTCGTTCCATATTCTACCACGACATAGACGTCAATCGTGATACGATGATTACGCACCTGCAAAACTACGCCGCGTTTACGGTCAGCGGAAAGCATATCCGCCAACCCAGAAGCGAAGTTCTTCGGCACGGTGCCGACCACCCCATAACAACGCTGCACCGCCTCGCTGACAATCGTCGAAATGGCAGCCGGGGAGACTTCGATCCTACCTCGAGCCTGCTGTTCCGTCATTACCAACCCCTCCTGGTTGCATCTTTCTACCTTTGTGGTATTATATTGCCTGTTATCGAGACGCTAGAGGTGAACTATGGCAAAATGCGATGTTTGTGGCAAGGGTCCGTCTTTTGGTCATAACGTGAGTCACTCAAAAGTGGCAACAAACCGTATTTTCCGTCCCAATATCCAGCGCAAGCGGCTGTTGGTTAATGGAAAGTGGCAGCGCCTGCATATCTGCACGCGATGTTTGCGCACTTTGACCCGCGAATAACCAAATCTGACTCATTTCGCTCCAAAATCGGCCCCGTCCACAGTGCGGGGCCGATTTGCATCCGCGCGTCCCGACAAATTAACGTTCAAAAGCTCCCACAGCAGCCACACGTAATGCCGCAATTGCAGAAGCGACTCCCTCAGCCGCTCCAAAAACAGCTGAACCAGCGACCAGAGTATTTGCCCCGGCAGCTATCACCAAGGGGACAGTGCCGACTGTAATGCCGCCATCCACAGAGAGCAGGGCTGGTTTTTTTGCCTCATCCAGCATGTACCGCACCGCGCGGACTTTGTCCAGAATCTCTGGCAGGAAGTTTTGCCCCCCAAAACCGGGATTCACGGTCATCACAAGCACCAAATCCACCAGCGGCAGCACATAGCGCAAAGCCGTTTCTGAGGTGCCCGGATTGAGCGATACACCGGCTCGAATACCCAGGGCGTGAATTTGCTGAAGCGTCCTATGAAAATGGACATCGGCTTCAGGATGGATAGTAAGGATATCCGCACCAGCGTGAGCGAATGCTTCCACATAGCGAGCCGGCTCAGCGATCATCAAGTGGACATCCAACGGCAGACGCGTCACCGCACGCAATGCCGCCACTACAGGCAATCCCACGCTGATATTTGGCACAAAACGCCCATCCATGACATCCACATGGATCAAGTCAGCGCCAGCGACCTCAGCTTCGCGCACGTGTTCACCCAGCCTGGAGAAATCCGCCGCCAAAATCGAGGGTGCAATATATACAGTACGTTCCATGATGGAGTATGATACACCGGTTGACAGAAAAGGCAACCGAAAACAGATTTTTGGGGAAAACTGGAAGAGGTTGTGCAAACAGAAGGAGAGGATCTTTTTTTGTTTTGCGACGCTCTCGCGCTCACCCTAATGAGGCGGCAAAAGCAATGGCTTCACCGCGGCGGGAGAAGCCGTGATATTTTCCCGATTTCTCGCAGAATCCCCCCAAGAGAACAAAATGGTTACGAATACGTAAAACAAAGTCCCAACTATTGACACGGGCTGCAAAAAACTGTACTATCATTAATAGTCCTATTCTTACATGCAAAATTGGTGATCTTTCACCAGCAAAACACAAAATATCAACCGGAGGTACTAAATGTTCCAAAAAAGGATCCAAGAGAAATATGAGCTGCTTTCACCACGATTTCGAGTATTGGCAGATTTTATCCTGGAGAATACACTGGATGTGGGCTTCTTGACAGCCACGGAGTTGGCCCGGCGCGTTAATATTGACCCCGCCACAGTGGTACGTTTCTCACAGGAATTGGGGTATTCTGGCTACCGCGAGCTTTCGCGGGAGATCAAACGCTATGTCAATAAACAGCTGGCTTTGCGGTATCAGGAGGGCGACCCCGGAGCGCCGGGGTTGGCAGGCAAGATTGCCGTGCTGACCGATGAGCTCAGCGATCGCATTCTGAATTTCAAGGTTGATGCGCCACATATTGCCACAATCACCGAGATTCTACATGCAGCGCCGCATATTTATGTATTAGGCAAGGGCGATAGTTTTGGACTCGCCTCCCTTTGGGTGACGTACTTGAACTTCATAGGCCATCCGGCATCAGCGGTACACGCCAACCTGGCACAGGCGGCATTGATGTTGCGTGACGCAGCCCCTGGAGCGGTGCTCTTTGCCATCTCGCTCGGCCTTGATCCCGATACCGAGATTGGACAGTTGGTCAGTGCAGCACAAAGCAAGGGAATCAAAACGGTCGTCGTCTCCACCAGCCCCACCCTGCTTCCGGCGCGCCAGGCAGATATTAACTTAAATCTTCCGGCAGAAACTCCAGCAGGCTATCCCTCATTCGATACCCTGATGGCACTACTTTCGCTGTTGTGGCAAGCGCTCATCGCTCTGGACGAGAAAAAAGCGCATAGCGCCGTTCGCGAAACTGCCGACGCACTCTCGACACTCATCGGGCAGCAAGATCGCATCCCGGCGCACGATATTGCCGCGATGCAGCGATTGTGGAAACAAGAATAAGCCAAACGGCGATTGCACGCAAAAACAGACCGAGGTCGGTTGCATAACCGACCTCGGTCTGTTTTTGAGCGGCAAAATCAAGGTCGCGTCACGCCAGGATGAAGGTCTTCGCGATCACGCAGCTCTATCCACGGCGGTAGATCGGTTGCCTTTTGGGGCCAGATGGCGGTGTAGAAAGTGATATAATCTGGCAGCCCTAACGACCAAAGTTCATCCACATGCCCCCCAGCATGAACCTGGTAAGTCACATCTGCTCCAGACTCAAGCAACAGATCGCGCAGAGTGATTGCCCCAGATCGCGCCCAATCCACATCTCCCCCTGTTAGATAGATGCGTTGACCTGGAGCGCCATTACGCCCCAGCGCGTAGGGGTCATAAGCAGGGTAGGGACGGTTGAGCGATAGGGCGGGGCTATGCCCACCCACGATAGCAAAGAACTCTGGGTTCCGCAAGCCAATCTCCAGGGACCACACCCCGCCACGGGAAATGCCTCCCACTGCGCGCGCCCAGGGTTCCCGGATCGTTCGATACATACCATCAATCCGGGGTAACAACTCATCCACAATCATGCCTTCAAAAGACTGCGCTCCCCCACTGGAATTCACATACATACCATCAGGGTTTTCAACTCCAGGCAATACAATAATGAAGGGACCGACCAGATTCTGGGAAATCCACGTATCAGCGATATCGGACAAGCCTAGAGTGACCCAGTGTTGCTCATCCATGGGCCAGCCATGGAACATATATAACACAGGATAAGCACGATCGGCGTAATACTCATAACAGGGCGGTAGATGAACAAGATAGTTGATTTTCTCGCCATACATTGCCGTGCTATTGAAATCACTGGCGATGGTGTGCCCCTGGCTTTCGGGGCACCTCCACGGGGTAGGAGTGGGCGTGGGTGTGGGCGTGCGGGTGGGTGTAGGGGTGGCTGTAGGTGTCGGCGTGATGGTAGGGGTAGCCGTGGCCGTGGCCGTAGGAGTAGGTGAAGGAGTGCGCGTTGCTGTAGCCGTGGCTGAGACCGAAGCCGCAGAAACGGAAAATATACCCGGATCACCCATGACCTGGCAGCCCGCCAGCAGGCTGATGAGCAGCAAAGACCAATACCATCGTCGCCACAATAGCTCTACCATACAGAAACCCACTCGAGCATGAATCTGACTGCGCTAGTTTAACACCGACAGGCTTGACGTCAATATCGGATACAAGAAAAAACCCGGCTCACGCCGGGTAGGATAAAGACTGAAGCCTAAAACAACACAAGGTTCCTTGGCAATGACCTACTCTCCCAG
>JAFGFB010000027.1 GCA_016931315.1 Anaerolineae bacterium | reverse complement strand
TAACCCCGGAAATCCTGGCTGTTGCCGCCTAACTCAAATGAAACACACCCAAATCAATTTTCCCCTGCGTCCCGTAGGGACGCCTGAGATTTTCGCCCCCGGAATGAAACGCACCTCTGGCGAGATTTCGCTTGACGCTGCAAAAAGGCGGCTCTATAATAGATTTTAGTTGCCGTAGGGCAGCGTGAGACGACTGTTACGGCGTAGGGTCTCTATCATCATTTTCAGGAGGACGGCATATGGGAGCTAAGAAAATCTTGATTTTGGCGGGTGATTTCGTTGAGGATTACGAACTCATGGTGCCATTCCAGGCGCTTCTAATGGTGGGCTACGAGGTTCATGTTGTTTGCCCCAACAAGAAAGCTGGCGATAAGGTCCGCACGGCCATTCACGATTTCGAGGGCGATCAGACCTACAGCGAGAAGCCAGGGCATAATTTCGCGCTCAATGCTACATTTGCAGAGATCAAAGCAGAGGCTTATGATGCGTTGTTGATTCCGGGAGGCCGCGCCCCAGAATACATTCGCCTCAACCCCGATGTTATCAAGATCGTGAAGCACTTCGCTGATGCTAACAAACCCATCGCCGCAATCTGTCACGGCCCACAGATTCTGGCGGCCGCTGGAGTGCTCAAGGGCAAGCAATGCACGGCTTACCCCGCAGTTGGGCCTGACGTGACGAATGCCGGCGGCATTTTTGTGCCGACCCCGGTGGATCAGGCACACGTGGATGGGAATCTGGTCTCAGCCCCAGCATGGCCCGCGCACCCGGCGTGGCTGGCGGCTTTCCTGAAAGTGCTGGGCGCGAAGATCGTGCTCTAGTTGGGTTGTGGGGATGTCCAGTTAGCGCTCGCTGGATGAGCGATAGCTGGTTGATTGTGCTGTGTAGAACGCTATGGGTTGCCAGGCCTTGCGTGGCAACCCATAGCACTTTTCCTAAAAAGCTGCCCGAAAATTCACCTTGATGCGGGATTTGCGCCTAAAGGCGCGGCTTTGAGAGTGTTTTTTGGTTGGCGGGCGCAGCCCGCCAACCAAAAAAATACATTCCAGAAAGCGAATTTGACCATAAGGCTCAGTGAGACGTTGCATCATGCTACAATTTTCGGATGGGTCCTAAGGTGTAGCTGAAGTGGGGGTGTTTATGTTTCGACGTACAATGCGTGAGACGGCGTTTCGGTTGGCTCGCCGTGATCTGGCACAGTTCCTCATTGATCACGAAGATCGCTTGATGGTGATTTTCCGTGATGAGCTTCGTAAACTCGATGAGGAGATTCCTGAGGAGAATCTCTTCATTGATATTCACCTGGTTCCCTTAGGCGAGATGATTCTCAGAGCCGTCTTGCGAGCATTGAACCGATTTCTGCTCATGGATGATGATGCGAGCGCCATGAAAGGTGTGCAAAGTGAACACACAAGCACAGTCTAATGCCCCGGATGTGGCGCTGGCGATTGCGGAGCGTTTTGCCGTACTTGCACCAGTTATGGCAGTGACGCTGGCAGGATCGCGAACGGCAGAGCTCACCGATGCAAGCTCCGATTATGACCTCTACGTTTATTCTACGGCAGAGATTGTTCCAGCAGTGCGGCGTGAATTGGCGCTGAACTTTGCGGATCGCTTAGAGATTGATAACCGTTTTTGGGAACCGGGTGACGAGTGGCAGGATTCTGTAACGGGTCTGCATGTGGATATTATGTATCGCTTGCCAGAGTGGATTGAGGCGCAGCTGACGCGCGTTTTGGAGCACCATGAGGCGTCGGTGGGCTACTCGACCTGTTTCTGGTATAACGTGCGAGTCTCGCGCATCCTTTTTGATCGCGAGGGATGGTTCAGGAACTTGCAGGTGCGGGCTGAGGCGCCTTATCCAGAGATCTTGCGTCGCGCGATTGTGGCGAAAAACTGGCCCATTCTGCGAAATACGCATTCATCCTATGTCTATCAACTTACGTCCGCTGTTGCCCGTAACGACAGGGTGAGCATCAATCATCGCATAGCCGCGCTTCTCGCCAGCTATTTTGATATTCTTTGTGCTGTAAATCGTTTGCCGCATCCTGGGGAGAAGCGACTGGTACAGTTCGTGCAGCGGCATTGTACGAAGCTTCCGGAGGAAATGTCGGCACAACTTGATGCTGTGCTGACTGCGGCTGGAGGGGATGGCGGTGCTGTGCTTGCGTCTGTACATGCGCTCTTGGATGGATTGGAAGCGTTGCTGCATAAGGAAGGCTTGGCGTAGTGCCTTCGCCGGTTTGTGTGGAATGGGGGGATTATGGAACCCAAGATCGAGAAATACAAATTTGGTGTGATACGTATTGCTGGGGAAACCTATGAGCACGATGTGCTGTTGCGTTGGGACGGTAAGGTGCGCAGACGGAAGAGCCGGCTGTCCAAGAAGGTCTTTGGCACAGCGCATAAGGTGTCGCTTGATGAGGCAGAGCAGATCTACAAAAAAGGCGCTGAGCTACTGATTTTGGGGACGGGGCGTTATGGCAAAGCGCAGCTCTCGGACGAGGCGCAGCGTTATTTTGAAAAGAAGGGTGTTCGCATCGTTCTCGCGTTAACCGGAGAGGCTGTCAAGTTTTGGAATGAGGCTAAAGGCAAAGTGATTGGGCTGTTTCACCTCACCTGTTGAGTGTGAGCGCAATTTTGCCGGAAAACACAGATGGCGGGCTTAGGCCCGCCATCTGTGTTTTGAGTTGCCTTACTGCCCCATTGCAATAGCAGCAACGTCTGTTTCTGCAGTTCCTATGGGTTTGAGATCGAAGTGCTTTACGAGCACATCTAATACGCCCGGCGAGACGAACGCTGGCAGGGTGGGTCCAAGCCGGATATGCCTGACCCCGAGGTAAAGCAGCGCCAGAAGGACGATGACGGCTTTTTGCTCGTACCAGGCGATATCATAGGAGATCGGAAGATCATTGATATCCTCCAGGCCTAATGCGGCTTTGAGCTGCAGGGCGATGTAGGCCAGCGAGTAGGAGTCGTTGCACTGCCCGGCGTCGAGGATTCGCGGCAGGGTGAAACTGCCATCAGCACTGGTGATGGTTCCCAAATCTAGTTTATTGTAGCGGTACTTGGCGCAGCCCGCAGTGAGAATGACGTGGTCTTTCGGGAGCGTCTCGGCGATGTGGGTATAGTACTCCCGCGACTTGTGGCGCCCGTCGCAGCCTCCCATGACCACAAAGCGCTTGATGTCTCCTGCTTGCACCGCTGCAATGACCTTATCTGCGACGCTCATCACAGTGTTGTGGGCAAAGCCGATGGGAATCGTGCCTGTCTCTAACTGCTTAGGCTCGGCGCAGGTTTTGGCTTTGGCGATGATGGCGCTGAAATCCTTTTGTTTCCCTGGTTCGCGGTCGGGGATGTGGGTGCTGCCGGGCCAACCGGCCATGCCGGTCGTGAAGATACGGTCCTCATAACTTGCCTTTACAGGCACGATGCAGTTGGTTGTCATCAAAATGGGGCCGCCGAAGGTATCGAATTCCTGTTGCTGGTGCCACCATGAGCCGCCGTAGTTGCCTGCGAAATGTGCGTATTTCTTGAAGGCGGGGTAGGCATTAGCGGGTAACATCTCACCATGGGTGTAGATATTGATGCCCGTGCCCTCAGTTTGTTGTAACAACTCATCGAGGTCGCGCAAATCGTGTCCGCTAATGAGGATACCGGGACCAGGGCGCACTCCCAGTGCGACCTGTGTGGGCTCGGGGTGCCCATAGGTGCTGGTGTTGGCCTCATCGAGCAGGCGCATGGCTTCGACGCCCATTTCGCCGGTGCGCAGCACTAGCGCAACGAGATCGTTGGCGCCGAGTTCGTCATTTGTGGTAGCATCCAGCACTTCTTGCATGAAGGCGAACAATACATCGTTGGTGTGTTCTAGCACATAGGCGTGTTCGGCGTAGGCGGCAAGCCCTTTCAATCCATAGATCATGAGCTCACGTAGCGAGCGGATATCGGGGTTCAGATTAGGATCTGCCATGATACCCACTTTCTGTCCCTTGGCGATGAGTGTCGCTACCTCGTAGTTCTCAGGGATCCAACCGCGATGATCTGGCGGCACTCCATTACAATCGCTGCCATGTGCTACGCGGCAGGCGGCTTGTGCACGCAGTCGCAGCGCCTCGCGCCGTTCTACTGCCTCTTTGATCAAAGCGACGAAGCGCTCTGGATCGAAATTGGCGTTCGTGATGGTGGCAAAAAGGGCTTTGGCGATAAAGATATCGGTTTCAGGTTCGACAACACCCATCGGGCGTGCGCGTACGCCCCAAAAGGAAATCCCCTTGAGCAACCAAATGAGCAGATCTTGCAACTGTGCCACCTCGGGAGATTTGCCACAGACACCGCGAACGGTACAACCTTCGTTCTTAGCTGTTTCTTGGCACTGATAGCAGAACATTGACATAACGCCTCCTATAGGGATAAATGAGATATGCCTGAAGCCCCACGCAACAGCCCATAAAGAGAGCCTGCAACGTGTTTTACATTACTTAATTCTAGCATGAATTCGTGTCTTTATCTCTGACAAAAGTCGTATTGAGGCGCATTTCATGCCAGAGGTTGTAGCAGGGCTGTGATGCCTTGCACACGTTCATAAGCCCGCCCTCGCTCCTCGGCTGCGACCTGTGTGGCGCTCCTTTGCCCGTTGGCATAGAGATGGGAGAGGGTAGGGTTGCACGCAGGGCGTTTTGCGTTATTCTGAAGACGTTCGCATGTCACAATTTGAGGCAATAGCAATGGCTAAACTATCCTCCATAGATCCCTACATACAACCCTGCAAAGTTGTTTTTCAACCTTCCGGGCGTTCCGGAGTTGTGGCGCCGGGAGCATCGTTACTTGAAGCTGCCCATCAATTGGGGGAGAGTATTGTTTCGGTCTGCGGGGGACAGGGGAGCTGTGGTAAATGTCTTGTACGGGTGGAAGAAGGAGTGTTTGCTAAACACGGCATCAGATCAACGGCTGCACATCTTTCGCCGCCGGATGCTGATGAGGAAAGGCTTCTGATACAGCAGGGAGCGCCGACCGCTGCGAGGCTGGCGTGTCGCGCGCAAGTTTTGGGAGATGTGCTTATCACGGTGCTGCCGGAAAGCCAGGCGCAGCCGCAGGTGGTTTACAAAACATTGGAACAGCAGATGCGTCAGATAGACCCCGCCATCCAGCTGGTACGCCTCAGCCTGGGGAAGCCACAGGCGTGCAATAGTTCACAGCAGGAGCGGGTATTGTCCGCCATTCGTGAGGCTTCAGAAAAAGCTGGCGCTTTTGACTACGCTGCCTTACAGGCGTTACCGGAGGTATTGCGTGAGGGTGGCGGCGCCTTGACGGCTACGATATGGAACCGTAGCCGTGTCATTCGAGTGCAACAGGGGCACCAGACCCGCGCCTTGGGGCTGGCGGTTGATATTGGTTCGACGACGTTGGCCGCATACCTTTGCGATCTCGAAAATGGTGAGTTGCTTGCAACGGCTGCAGCGACGAATCCCCAGGTGGCATACGGTGACGATATTATGTCGCGTATCTCGTATGCCGCAGAACAGCCTCAGGGGTGTGAACGTCTTCACAAGGTGCTCATAGCCGCAATCAATGGGTTGGCAAAACAAGGGACGGCTGAAATTGGCGCGGTACCCGCGGATATTGTAGACGCAGTGTTCGTGGGTAACAGCGTGATGCATCATCTGCTGTTAAATCTCAATCCAGATTCTCTGGGGCATTTGCCCTTTCTGCCAGTGTTAAGGGACCCGGTGGATGTTCGCGCCGTGGACCTGGGCTTGAGTTTGAATCCGGGCGCGCAGGCTCACGTCTTGCCGTTAGTCGCCGGATTCGTGGGAGCAGATGCAGTGGGGGTATTATTGGCGGAGGCGCCCCATGTTCAGGACGAAGTCACCTTGTTGATTGACGTGGGTACCAACGGTGAGATTATCCTGGGCAACCGCTCTCGTCTGCTCTGTACCTCGGCGGCGACTGGCCCGGCCCTGGAAGGGGCCCAAATCACCCATGGGATGCGTGCCGCGGCGGGCGCTATCGAACGCGTACGCATTGATTCGACCACGTTGGAGCCGCGCTTTCGCGTTATTGGTCAGGCAGTATGGAGCGATGCATTAGCGCCAGCGGATATTCATGCCAGGGGCCTCTGTGGTTCTGGGATTATTGAAGCGGTAGCCGAGATGTTTGCCGCAGGCATCATCACGGCAAGTGGGCGCTTTGATCCTACACTCCATCACCCGCGGCTCATTCGGATAAATGGCAAACAGGCTTTCATTTTGGCCGGTTCAGCACAGAGCGCTACGGGCAAGCCTATTGTAATTACCCAAAGTGATTTACGTGCAGTGCAGCTTGCCAAAGCTGCGCTCTATACGGGGGTGCGCTATCTGATGCAGGAGTATGGCGTGGAATCTGTGTCTCACATTGTCCTGGCGGGTGCTTTTGGTTCACTGATTGATAAAAAACGGGCAATGATGATTGGGATGATTCCAGATTGTGATTTGGGGCGCGTGGTTTCTGTGGGAAACGCTGCTGGTGCAGGGGCTTGCGCAGCTTTGTTGAATCGCGAGCAACGTCAGGAAGCCATCCGGTTGGCTTCCTGGACGGAGCACGTGTCAATATCTCTGAAGGCGGATTTCCAGGAGCGTTTTGCGGATGCCCTGGCCTTCCCACATGCTTGCGACTTGTTCCCCCATATCCGGGAAGGCAGTTGTGACGCCGATTGAGGACAACGATACAGTGTTTTTGCCTTGGGTGGGCTTTGCCTCAAGGCAATAGCATCTGAATCTCAGATAGCGCCTGGCGCTGTTCTGCGGCGAAGAGAATATCCAGATGCCCGTCATTTGTGAGGAACAGGTTCATGGTCAGCAGGTCGCTGGTAGTTTCGCCGATTTCGGTGGCGACCAGACTACGTTTTGGAATGTAACGCCATACGCCGCCGTGCCGGGAACCGCGAACACTCTTGATGCGTGCGTCATCGCGGATGAGGGTAATCTCTTTGTCGGTGATGATGAGCAAATGCGCAGTGGAGATGGTGCGGTACAGCTTAACTCCCAGCAAGTCAAAGGATTTGACCCGAATTTCGGGCTGCCACAGGCTGCCGAGTACGTGTGCATCTGGTCGCAGGCTGCTTTTGCCGAAATTCATAAATTTGTAGGCGCTTCCTTGCAGGTAGTCCAGTTTGGCGTGTTCGGTGTGCGGCGCTACTGAAGGCGCTTTTGCCGGAAACTCGCGTGCTTGTTCCAGCAAACTCGTGAAGTGTCGCAGTGTGGCTGTGTTAAAGGCCAATGTTGATACAGCGAATTCTCCCGTCTGCGTCATGCCGCTGATTGTAATCCAGGAATATAACAGAATCGTGCCGACTTCTACATCACGGAGCGTGTCAAGAGCGAACTGGTGGACCGTGATTTGTTTCCCATCGCGTTCGAGAACAGTCAGGAGCTTATCTGCGGTCCAGAGTAGTTTTTCGCTGATTTTGCGCGATAGCTCGCGACTGGCGGGTGTGAGAATGAGTGTTGGAAATTCCGGTTTTCCTTGGGTGATCGCGGCATACGCATCCTGATAGGCTGGCGGAATGTCCTCAGGAGATTCGATCACTCGCGCCCAGGAAGCCATTGTTTGCTTCGAGCCAGTCAGCGTTGACGCTCCACTCTGCTCTATGTGTGTCATACAAAACCCTCTCTGCTATTTTCGGTGTGTCCAACCGCGGTTTTACAGATCAGCATGCGATTCAGAATCCTGAATGGCGTTTGTGCCTTAGAGGTTCTATACTCTGAGTATATTCCAGATTTCACAAAGCGTCAATTCTTCCTTGGGTCTGGGTGTGTTTCAAAATGGGGGCGAAAATTTCAGGCGTCCCTACGGGACGCAAGGAAAAATTGATTTTTGACGGTGGGGCGAAGCCCCACCGTCAAAAATCAATCCAAGAGAAGGTATTTGCATGTTAGTCATCTTACTTTTACCCCAAAACTGAAACGCACCCTTGGGTCTGAGTGCATTTCATTCCAGGGGCGAAAATTTCAAGCGCCTCTACGCGGCGCATAAGAATATGGATTTTTGTGATGGGGCTTTGCCCCATCACAAAAATCGTATCTTATCAATAAAGCGGGGGAATCACGGCGCAGCCCAGGAATCCCCCAGATGCAGAGTTTGCGCCGTTTGAGCGATCAATTCG
>JAFGFB010000290.1 GCA_016931315.1 Anaerolineae bacterium | reverse complement strand
CTGGTTGAGTTTTGGTTGTGCTAACTTAAGATTACCACGGAGATGAAACTTTTTCCAGCCTTTCTCGATTTGTGGGTAATCACCAACCATTTTTGGCTTGACTTGTCTGACAACTGCCCTATAATCGCCTGAGAGGTGTTGGATGTCAGACATGTTGCCTTATACCAGAGTACGCTCCCCCCGTGTGCAGGTCGAAGATGTATTGGGCGCGATGGTTGCCTCGTTGAGCCCCGGCGAACAATTGCCTCCAGAGCCGACGTTAGCGAAGGATTTGGGTGTCTCTCGCGCCACTTTGCGTGAAGTTATGCGCACCTTTGTGGAGCGCGGCGTTTTGGTGCGCCGTCATGGCGTGGGCACCTTTGTGGCGTCGCGTATGCAGGTCATCGAGAATGGGCTGGAGGTGCTTGAGCCTCTGGAAATACTGGCGGGACGGATTGGCTTGGACACCTCCGTGAAAGAGCTGGAAATTGAGGAACGCCTGGCGACCCCAACGGAGAAGGCTGGACTGGGGTTGCCTGTTGAGTCTGAGACCCCAGTGTTATCGGTCACTCGCGTTATCAGCATCGGTGAGACGCCAGTCGCTGACCTGCGGGATGTGGTGCCGCTACTGTACCTTACCCAGGCTGACCTGGGATCCCAATTCCGTGGTTCTGTGCTGGAACTATTGCTGCAGCGCGGCGAACCGCTGTTGAGTGCCTCTCGCACCCAAATCATGGCTGAGTCTGCCAATACCAAGTTTGCGCGACGGCTGAATGTGCCCCGTGGAGCCGCTTTGCTCAGATTTGTCGCACAGCTCTACAGCTATGATGAGAAAGTGGTGGATTTCTCGGTGAGCTATTTTGTGCCGGGACATTTTCAGTTTCATGTGATGCGAAAGGTGCAGGGGTAATCGGTAGCGAGCGCGTATCGAGATATGCCCGGGCTCTTGAAATTGCCTGATCAGCTATGGGCATCTTTCTATTACTACTATATGAGAGGAGCGATAGTCATGCAGCATATTGCGGAGATTCAAAAACGGATACAGGCACAACGGACGGATATCATTCAGTTTATGCGGGATATCTGTGCGATTCCTAGCATGGAATCGCAGATTGGACCTGTGGGGGAGCGCATTCAGGCTGAGATGCGCAAGCTCGGTTATGATGAGGTGCGCTTCGATAAGATGGGCAATACCATCGGACGCATCGGAGACGGCCCAAAAGTGCTGGTCTACGATTCGCACATTGATACGGTCGGCATCGGCGATCCCAACGAATGGGAATGGGATCCCTTTATCGGCAAGGTTGAGAATGGCAGGCTTTATGCGCGCGGCGCATGTGACGAGAAGGGGAGCACTCCTGGTATGGTCTACGGCTTAGCTACGGCGCGTGACCTGGGATTGCTCGATGGCTACACCGTTTACTACTTCGGTAATATGGAAGAATGGTGTGATGGTATCGCGCCCAACGCCTTCGTGGAAGTAGACCCCAAAGTGAGACCCGATTTCGTCGTCATCGGCGAACCGACAAAGATGCGCGTCTATCACGGGCACAAAGGTCGCATTGAGTTGAAGATTACCGCATCCGGGCGCTCGGCGCATGCTGCCTCACACTATCTGGGCGACAATGCGGTTTATAAGATGATGGCAGTGATTATGGAAATCCGTGAGCTCGACCGCCGCATGCGTTTTGGTTATTGTAGCCACCCCGTATTGGGGCGTGCCTCGATTGCGGTAACCGATGTGAAGGTGCGGACTGCGTCGCTCAATGCGGTACCTGACCGCTTCACCATCTATATTGATCGTCGCACCACGGTGGATGAAACGGCTGAAGGGCTAATTGCGCAGGTTAGAGGTTTAATTGCCGATTATATGCAGAAGGAAATTACCGTAGAGGAGCTGTATTACGATACACCTTCATACACGGGCTTTGTCTTCCCGGTGGATAAGTACTTCCCCGCGTGGTTGTTAGAGGAAACGCATCCTTTGGCGCAGGCGGGGCAGCGCGCGCTAGAGTCGCTCTGGGGCGAGCCGCGTCCGTTGGGAACGTGGGACTTTTCCACCAATGGCATTTACTGGGCTGGCAAGGCGGGTATCCCCTCGATAGGGCTGGGACCTGGGGATGAAAAAGTGGCGCACATGATGATTGAAAATGTGCATCTGGATGAGGTCGTACAAGCTGCCGAGTGGTACGCATTGCTGCCACAGGCAATCGCGGAAGAGCTGCGTTAGGCGTGTAAGCATCCTGCGCCATGCACAAGCAGCGCATGGCGCAGGATGAGGGCTATTGATAGCAGTTTTGAGTTTCTAAACCGATTTCACCAAAGGAGATATGCGTATGCGTAGTTTCATGGGACGTGATATTTTGTCTTTGAAGGAGTTCGAGCGGCAAGAGTTCTTCCGTGTCTTTGAGATTGCTGAGCAACTTGAGCCTATAGCACGCAACCGGCGCAACAGTGATTTGTTGGCCGATAAAACGCTGGTGACGGCGTTCTATCAGCCCTCTACGCGTACGCGCCTGGCGCACGAGGCGGCGATGCATCGCCTGGGAGGGCACGTCACTGGCTTTTCTGATTCCAAGATGACCCGCGCCGGCGACTGGTATCAGGAATCGATCAAAGATACCATCAAGATGCTGGAGTTCTACGGCGATGTCATCGTTATGCGTCACTATCAGATGGGCGCGCCGCACGAAGCTGCTAAGTGGGCGAGCGTGCCCATCATCAACGGCGGTGATGGCTGGGGCGAGCATCCCACGCAAATTCTCACCGATTTGTATACCGTCCTGCGCGAGAAGGGCCGCATTGACGGCTTGCGCTGGCTTGCAGTGGGCGACATGCGCATGCGCACGATGCACTCATTAGGCTATGCCCTCACCCAGTTCGATTGTCCGGTGACCTTTGTCGCGCCGCCCGCCAACGCGCTTTTTGATAATTCACCGGATATGTTGATGCCGGAAAGCTTCAAGGCGGATTTCCGGCAGTACGGGCTGAATTTTGCCGAAGCCGAACATGTTGAGCAGGCCATTGCCGAGGCAGATGTGATTTTGGTGGAGCCTGTAATGCAACCGGATTACACCAAAGCCCGTGATGAGCGTAAGGGCGATGCCGGTTTCACGCCTGATAATTACAAAATCACCCGCGAGCTCCTCACTACCAAAGCCAAGAGTAATGCCATCCTCTTGCACTCCCTGCCCCGGATGGATGAGATTCCCCCTGATGTGGATATCACCCACTGGTCGCGCTATTGGCAGGAAGCCTTCAACGGCGTCGTTATGCGCATGGCGTTGCTGGCGCTCGTGCTGGGGGCAATGGAATAACAGCTTGCACGGGGGGGCGGACAGCTTGCTTGTACTGTGCCTTCGCCCCCCCTGACGTGCCTTATTTCCCCAATTTACTGATGAGAGGTAAACGATGATTACTAATTTGCGCGGTCGTGATTTGATTTCGGATTTGGATTTCAGCAAGGAAGAGGTCGAAACCGTCCTGGATATGGCTTGGGACCTCAAGCGCAAGCGCGCGGTGGGCGAGCCGCATCCGTATTTGCGTGATAAGGTCCTGGGCATGTTGTTCTTCTTCAGCAGCACGCGCACTCGCTGCTCCTTCGAGGCGGGTATCGCGCAGCTCGGTGGACATGGCGCATTCATTGACTCCAAGACGACGCAGATTGCCCACGGCGACACCCCCGTGGAAATCGGCGAGATTTTGGGCCGCTACTTCGATGGCATTGCCATCCGCCACTGCGATTGGGGCGACGGCAACGCCTACATCAATGGTGTGGCTAAAGCTTCGCGTGCGCCCGTGCTCAATATGCAGTGTGAACTTTTCCACCCCTTCCAGTGCCTCGCCGACCTGATGACGATTATGGAGAAGAAGGGCCGCGATCTGCGCAAGAAGAAGATTGTGGTCTCCTGGGCTTACGCCTCTTCGTATCTCAAGCCCATGTCGGTGCCGATTTCCCTCATCCTCCAGATGCCACGCTTTGGCATGGATGTGACGCTCTCTTATCCGCCGGAATTCAAACTCCCCGATGCCTATGTGGAAGAGGCGAAGGCGCTGGCGCGCAAGAGCGGCTCGGCATTCGAGATCGTCCATGATATGACCGAGGGCTTTGAGGATGCGGATGTGGTCTACGCCAAGTCCTGGGGTCCCCTGCTCACCACGACCGACCCCGTTGAGGGCAAGCGCATTCAGGACAGCTACAAGAGCTGGATTACTGACGCGGCGAAGATGGCGCATGCTAAGCCCGATGCGATTTACATGCACCCGTTGCCTGCCGATCGTGACATCGAAGTCACCAGCGAAGTGATGGATGGCCCCAATTCCGTGGTCTTCGACCAGGCTGAGAACCGCCTCCATGCCCAGAAGGGCGTGATGGCGATGACCATGTGGTAAGATCGGGTTCGGAGTTTGAAGGTTAAGAGCGCTCTGCAAGTGATAGCCTGTCACTCTTACCTTCAACTTTGTGCCACTGACAACCTATTCGAAAATGATGGCGCGCAGCGAGGCTCAGCTGAGCCTCGCTGCCAGACTCGCTTTCTGGAAGGTATTTTTCGTTGAAGGGCGCAGCCCTTCAACGAAGAACACCCTAAAACCCGCGCCTTTAGGCGCCAACCCGGCCCGAGACAAATTCTCGGGCAGATCCTAAGAGCCTGTTCGAAAACCATGGTGGTAATAGGTGTTCCGTCGAGATTGCGGTTAAGATTGCTTTCTTGAAAGGTTTTTTTTTCGTTAGCGGGCGCAGCCCGCTAACGAAAAACACCCTAAAACCCGCGCCTTTAGGCGCCAACCCGGCCCGAGATGAATTCTTGGGCAGATTCTAAGTCAATTTTAAGGAGTAGCATATGAGTGAGAGAAAGTGGGCTGTGATTGCAATTGGTGGCAATTCATTGATTAAGGACAAGCAACACCAAAGCGTTGAGGATCAATACCTGGCAGCGAAGGAAACCGCACACCACATCGCCAGCATGATCGAAGCAGGCTGGGATGTCGCCATCGGACACGGGAACGGTCCGCAGGTCGGCTTCATCCTTCGCCGCTCGGAGCTTGCTGCAAAGGTCGCGGGCATGCATGAAGTCCCGCTGGATGTCTGTGGTGCAGATTCGCAGGGTGCCATCGGCTACGCTTTGCAGCAAAACCTCAATAACGAATTTTATCAGCGCAAGATGAAGAAAAGCGTGGCAACGATTGTGACGCAGGTGCTGGTAGATAAAGACGATCCCTCATTCCAGCACCCCACCAAGCCCATTGGCGGCTTTATGGATGAACCTGAAGCCAAAAAGCGCGAGGTGGAGGAAGGCTGGGCGATTGTGGAAGATGCGGGGCGCGGTTGGCGGCGCGTGGTCGCTTCCCCTATCCCGCAGAAGATTGTCGAGCTGGATGCTGTGCAGACGCTGTTGGATAACGGCATCTGTGCGATCACGGTTGGCGGTGGCGGTATTCCAGTGATTGAAGACGAACACGGGAATTACCTGGGTACGGCGGCGGTGATTGATAAGGATTATGCCTCGTCGCTGCTGGCGCGTGAAATTAAGGCCGATCTGTTCATCATCTCCACGGCGGTGGAAAAAGTCTATATCAACTTCAACAAGCCTGACCAGAAAGCCCTCGATGTGATGACAGTCTCTGAGGCCAAACAGTACATGGCTGAGGGCCATTTTGCCAAGGGCAGTATGTACCCCAAAATTCAAGCGATTCTCTGGTACATGGAAGCCGGCGGTAAAGAGGCCATCGTCACTGATCCGGCGCATATCATGGACGCGCTGGAAGGCAAGACGGGCACGCGGATCATTCCTGATTGAGGCGGGTAGAAGTAGAAAAGTAAGAAGTAGGCGCCATTTCAGGGGCCTCACTTCTTACTTTTTTCTCACTCCAGCATTTCAGGCATTCCCCCAAAAGGAGTCTTTATGGATCACGTAATCAACCTCAAATGCACCATCTGCGGCGCGGAATATGGCGTGAAAGAGGTGGCTTATGTCTGCCCCAAACACGGCGACGACGGCAATCTGGATGTGCAGTACGATTACGATGTCATTGCCTCGCGTATTAGCCGTGAGAGTCTGGCGGCAAATCCCGATCCCACGATCTGGCGGTACAAGCCGCTGATTGCAGTCGAGCCGCATTCTCCGGTACCCCCTCTGCACGTGGGGGGGACGCCACTCTACGCGGCGCCGCGCCTGGCAGCGCTGCTGGGACTCCAGCACGTCTGGGTGAAGGATGATGGGGTGAACCCGACGGCGTCGTTCAAAGACCGCGCCTCTGCGGTCGCGGTGGTCAAGGCGCGTGAAGTGGGCGCCGAGATCATCACCACCGCCAGCACGGGGAACGCGGCCGCCGCAATGGCTGGCCTGGCAGCCAGCATCGGACTCCCCGCCGTGATTTTTGTCCCGAAAACTGCACCACCGGCCAAAATTGCCCAACACCTCATCTATGGTGCGCGCGTCTTGCTGGTGGATGGGACCTATGATATGGCGGTCGAACTCACGTTGCAGGTTGCTAAAGAATTCGGCTGGTACAATCGCAGTACCGGATATAATCCCTACATGACCGAGGGGAAGAAGACCGCCGCGTTCGAAATCTGCGAGCAACTCGATTGGCAGGCTCCTGACCGCATCTTTGTCCCTGTAGGGGATGGTTGCATCATTGGTGGCATCCACAAGGGACTGAAGGACCTCATGGCGTTGGGCTGGATTGACCACATGCCCAAAATCATGGGCATCCAGGCAGCAGGCTCTTCTGCGTTGGTGGATGCCTGGGAGCGTGGGCTTCAGGGTTGGGAGATGACGCCGCAACCGGCTGAGACTATCGCGGATAGCATCAGCGCCGGACTGCCACGCGACCGCAATAAGGCGCTGGCTGCGGTCCGCGAGACCGACGGCATGTATTTGCGCGTGAGTGACCAGGAAATCCTCAACGCGATTCCGGTTGTGGCTCGCAACACCGGCGTCTTTTCCGAGCCTGCTGCGGCAACGGCTTATGCCGGGCTGGTCAAGGCGGTGGAGCGGGGACTGATTGCGTCTGACGAGCGTATTGTGGTGCTGCTCACCGGCTCCGGATTGAAGGATATCCGCAGCGCGATGCAGACCGTTTCCACTCCGCCTGTGGTTGCGCCGACCCTTGAGGCGGTCAAGGCGGTCATGAGCCAGCAGCCGTAGTTCGGCCGCAGTCAAATCTGACTTTTGATGGCCCATTACACGCGCTGGCGAGGGTTTTGGTGGCTGATAGCCGGATTGGTGAGCCTCTGGCTGTTGTGGATGACCTTACGGCCTAACCCAGAGGTCGCTCAGGACCTCAAATCTCTGACAGCGCCGGCGACGGCGCGGGGCATTTCCTATTTTTGGCTCATTGATATTGCTGGAAATATCGCTGTCTTTGCGCCGTTGGGCGCGGCGGTGACGCTCGCATTGAGCGCCAACCGCAGTCCTACGGCGCGGGTGATTCTGGGAACTTGCGCTGGTTTGTCCTTCAGTGTGCTCATCGAGCTGCTGCAGGGGCTGAGCTCTAGCCGCGTTTCCTCTGTGGGTGATGTGGTGCTAAATGTCATTGGCGCTGCCTTGGGCGCGTTGATTGCGCTCTGGTTTTCTCGCCAGCGTCGTATAGCGCCGCTATGACATAGCGCCGCTATAGCAGTGTGAGTTACCCCACAGCTGAAATATGATTTGGGCTAATGGGTATACAATAGAGCTGTTGGAGAAGAATCCGATAGGGGCATGGCCATCGAAGAGAGGCTCTTGTCAGGATTGGGAAGCGTGCGGAGCACGCCCCAAATCCCCCAACTGGAGCTGTGCCATCTCTATCTTTAAGCGGAGGAATAACTAGGTTTATATGAGTAAGCGCAAACTGAAGCGTCAACTGAATCTTGCGCAAGTGGTGATGTTAGGCACGGCTGGCACCATTGCGGCTGAGATTTTTGTGTTGACCGGACATGCTGCGGGTATTGCGGGTCCCGCAACCGTGTTGGCGTTGTTGATCGGTGGCTTGTTGAGCTACGCAGTGGCGTTGAATTACTGCGAGCTGGCAACGGCTTATCCCGTAGCCGGGGGGGCGATGAGTTATGTCCGCGAGGCTTACGGCAGCGGCGTGCTCTCCTATCTTGTGGGTACGATGGATTGTCTCTCCAGCACCTTTTATGCTGCGCTTTCGGCGGTAGGTTTTGCCTACTCTTTGCAGCTCTTTATCCCCAATTTGTCTATTGTGCCGGTAGCTGTGGCGGTGGTGCTGCTCTTCATTGTACTTAATATCTTCGGCGTCACCAAAGTGGGCAATGCACAGATTGTTTTGGGCGGGATTTTGTTAGTGGTGTTTGTGATTTACATAATTGCGGGTTTTACCCGTCCTGGCGGTTTCACCTGGCAGACCTTCATCGCTGGTGAGAGCATTTTTGTCCACCAGAGTGTCTGGGCAAACTTTTCTCGTGTCCTGGCGACGATTGCACTGGTCTATAATGCCTATGTGGGCTTTGAAGTGATTGCTGATGATGCGGAGGAAGTCAGCAACCCCGACCGGAATATCCCGTGGGGAATTCTGATTAGCTTGACGCTCACTACGGTGATTTATGTCACAGTGAGCCTGGTCACGTTGGGGACGGTTCCCTGGCAAGAACTGGCGGGTTCCGAAACGGCGCTCACCGATGCCGTGCAGCATTTCATCCCGGGTTGGGGTGTGCCCATGTTGGCTGTCGCAGGGATGATTGCCACCCTGACCTCTATCAACTCGGCTATGCTCAGCGCCACGCGTGAGGCCTTCACCCTCGGGCGCGATGGCGTTTGGCCCACATTTTTCTCCAAACTGAGCCGTTTCCGGACGCCCTGGGTGTCAATCGTCATCATCGGCGGCGTCAGCGCTTTGATTGCGGTGATCGGGCTGGTAGATTTCCTGAGCTATATCTCTGCCAGCGGCTATCTGTTTGTGTTGTTTTGGGGCAGCTTCTCAATGATTCGGTTGCGCAAGCGTTATCCGAATTTGAGACGTCCCTTCAAGGCGCCCTGGTTCCCTTTCACGGCTTATGCGGCTGGAGCAGCTTGTGTTCTGATTATCGCTTTTGCTGAGTCGCGTGCGCTGGCTTTTGGTGCGGCTATCCTGGTAGTGTTTACTGCGTTTTATTATTTAGGCCCTGCGATTGCTCGAAAACTGCCAGAACGTTCTAAATTCGGTGAACCAGACCCTGGCAAGGAGCGCATTTTGGTCTCGGTGGCTAATCCACAAACTGCCAAGAGTTTGCTCTATTTGGCTGGGGTTCTGGCTGAAGCTACAGTGGATCCCTATATCTGCGCGTTGACTGTGGAAGTGGACCCCAAGCATTTGCCATCGCGAACAGCGCATAGATTGGCGCGGAATCTTAGCCCAGAGCAGCGGGCGGTACTACAGAACGCAATCACTGAGTTGCAGCAGCGCAATATCGCGGCATATACCAAGATGCGCACCTCCGAAAACATCGCCGATGGCATTCTAGCGGAAATTGAGCAGCGCAGTAATGTGGATTTACTTATAGTCGGCTGGCCCGGACCGTTGAGTCCCGAGCAGCTGGTTGAAAATCCCATCAACCTGGTGTTGCAGAAGGCGCGCACCAATGTGGCAGTGTTACTCAACCGGGGCTTGTTGTCGCAACCGCTCCGGCGAATTCTGGTGCCTGTAGGCGGAGGTCCACACTCGCGTATGGCGCTGCGTCTGGCGTATGAGATTGCCGAGGCGGAAAAGGCGCGGGTGACGGCGCTGCGTGTGCTCAAGGGCGTGGTGGATGAGGATGCCGAAGAGCTGGAAGACCAGACCTTGTGGCTGGGTGAGATTATTGAGGAAGTCTTGGGGTTTATCCCCCAGAATTTCACGTTGCTGGCGCGGTGCGCTAAGAGCATTCAGGAAGGTGTCTTGGGCGAGACCGAACGACAGCCCTATCAGCTGATTGCTCTGGGCGCCTCGGAAGAGTGGGCATCACGTACGCGCCTCTTCGGTTCCGTAGATGACTGGGTGGCTGATCAGGCGCCTTGTTCGGTGCTGTTGTGCCGGCGCTACGAACCGGTAGCGGTCTCCTGGTTGCGCCGCAGCGTCAAGCTTATTGAGCGCGAATATGAGCGCGAATCGCCACCTCCACCATCGCGCAAGGCGATCAAAGGCGAATAGGGAATTGGCGTGGGAGTAGGGATTCTTGCGCGCGGGTTTAGATACTGGCATTAGGTTTCTCAGTTACCAATTTCACAAGGAGGCTTGAGTATCATGATTGACCTGACGATTGTCCGCGAGGGTATGGAGAATGCGATCAAGCGTGCGCGGGAGCGCAATATCATTATCCCGACGTTTGCGCAGCAGAAGAACCCGGCGTTGATTCCTGATAGCATCAAGGCGGAGCTGGCACATATTGGCTTATGGGACATCACTCCGCGCAACCTTTTCCGCATTACCTGGAAGAATGAGCCAACCGCGCACGGCGGAAACTTTGGCGGCGTGAACTATATTGAGCTCCCCCCCGAGTTGACGGGCGTTGAGGCGCGCATCATCGCGCTGGTGGGCAAGTGGTTCCCCACCGGAGCGCACAAAGTTGGCGCGGCTTTTGGTTGTCTGGTCCCGCGTCTGGTCACGGGTCAATTCGACCCGACCAAGATGAAGGCCGTCTGGCCCTCCACGGGCAACTATTGCCGTGGCGGCGCCTATGACTCAACGCTCCTGGCTTGCGATTCCATCGCGATTCTGCCGGAGGAGATGAGTCAGGAGCGCTTTGAGTGGCTCCAGCAAGTCTCCGGCGAGGTGATTGCTACCCCCGGCTGTGAGTCGAACGTCAAAGAAATCTTCGATAAGTGCCATGAGCTCACCCGAGAGCGCGGCGATGATATCTTCATCTTCAACCAGTTCGATGAGTTTGGCAACTATCTCTGGCACTACGAGATTACAGGGCACGCGATGGAAGAGGTGCTGGGCATTGAAATGCGCCCTGGTGAGCGTTTTGCGGGCGTTGTGTCTAATACCGGCTCTGGTGGCACCATCGCCTGTGGGGATTACCTCAAGCAGCTCTATCCAGGCATCAAGGTGGTTGCCAGCGAGGCATTGCAGTGCCCCACCCTGTTGCGCAACGGCTTTGGCGGGCATCGTATTGAGGGCATCGGCGACAAGCACGTGCCCTGGATCCACAATCTCCGGAACACCGACATGATCACTGCTATTGATGACCAGGCGACCATTGATTTGATCCGCCTTTTCAACGAGCCTGCGGGTCGCAGCTACCTCAAGAAACGCGGCGTCGCTCCCCATATCGTGGACCAGCTGGACCTCATGGGCATTTCCAGCATCGCCAACGTGCTCGGCGCAATCAAGATGGCGAAGTGGTATGATCTCACCAGCAAGGATGTGGTCTTCACGGTCTGGACGGACTCGATGGAACTCTATCAGAGCCGTTTGCGCGAGGGGCATGAGGCGCATGGCGAGTATACCGAGCTCGAGGCAGCTGCGGATTACGAGCGCTATCTTTTGGGCGAGAACACGTCCAATATGGCGGAACTCACCTATCCGGACCGCAAGCGGGTCCACAACCTTAAGTATTACACCTGGGTTGAGCAGCAGGGCAAAACCTATGATGAGATTCAGCGTCAGTGGTACCAGGACGATTACTGGACCGGCTTCCAGGGACAGGTGGATGAGATTGATGTGCTCATTCAGGAGTTCAATGCCCGCGTGGGGTTGTTGAAGTAGAAGTACACTGAGCCTGCCCCCAAACACCTCGGCAGGTATCTATTTGAGACTATTCGCGACACGGGTTTACCGTGTCGCGAATAGTCTCTTTAGTTTCTCTTGTATGACTGGCCTATTGCCCTATGCGCCCGCATTCATGCGGCGGCATTCATGCGCCCGCATTCATGCGCCCGCATCAACACTGCAGCGCCTGTTTGTTGGCTCACTGCTCCCTATTGATGCGGTAGATTTGTCTATAAACCCTTGGGCAAAATCGAGAAAGCGCTGCACATCGGCGAAATTGCTTGCCAGACCTACCGAAATGCGCACGGCGTTGATACTCTTACCGTAGCGCACCTGCATGAGCTGTCGCAGTTCTTCAAACGATAACCCATGATTGTCTTTGAAGAATTCTGCCATGATCTCCGGTGTCAAGCCGTGCGCTATTTCCCCCGCGCCGGGATTGCAAAAGCAGCCGGTGCGCACGGAGATATTCTCGAGATTTGCCAATTCCTCGACGCGATGCTCGTCAAAAATATAGCCCTCGGGATCGAAGAAGGTAAGGGTTAGTGTGCCTCCACGCGCTTCTAACGTGTTGGGCCCGTGGACGCGCACCAGCGGGCGCCCATTGCTGTGCCGCATTGCCGTTAATCGCTCTAGCAACCACCCGGTGAGACAGAGCACGCGCGTGTGGATCATCTCGATGCCTGCATTGACCAGATGTCGTAAACCGATTTCTACCGCTGGCAGATTGAGGTAATTGACCGTGCCATCTTCAAAGGCTGCGGCGCCTTCGGCAAGATAGTATCCATTCCCCTGCACCGAGGCGATGGTGATGGTGCCCCCTGCGTACCAGGGGCGATGCAGCCTGGTCAACGCGGATTTGCGCGCCAGCAGAACCCCGGCGCCGGTGGGATAGCCAAACATTTTGTAGAAGGAGAGCGGCACGTAGTCCGGTTTCCATTGCTGCAGGTCCATCCGGTTGGTGGGGGCAAATGCGGCACAATCCACCAGCACATCCCAGCCTTGTGCCTGGGCAATCTCAACCAGTTCCAGGGGGTGCTGTACGCCGGAGTAATTGGATTGGGCGGGATAAGCGAATAGTTTGGGAATGCCGGGCGTGCCCAGAGCCAGAGCCCTTTCCAGATGCGCAGGGTTGATGCGCAGGTCTGGGGCATCTACAGGGATATAGGTCACTTGTGCACCTTTGGCGCGCGCAAATTCGCGGATGCCGTTGACAGAATTGTGGTTATCGAAAAGCAGTGCATAGTGCCCTTTGGGGACAAATGGGTAAGCTTCGCCCACCAGTTTCAGCGCGCCACTGGCATTGAGGGTGAAAATGGCCTCATATTCATCGGGATCAGCGTTGAAGAACTCCAGCACATAAGCGCGTGCTCGCTCTACCCATTGCGTCATCGCCAGTGAGGTGGGATTGTGCGAGTGCGGGTTACCAAAGACGTGTGAGGAGAGCAATTCCTGGTGATTGCGGAGCTGGCAATCCGCGTATAAGCCGCCTCCTGTATAATCCAGGTAGACCTGCCCCAGGCGATCCAGGCGACTGTATTCCTGAGCGCGCAGCTCATCGAGGGGAGTGGTGCTTGCATAGGTGGGATAGGTGCGTAAAAAGGCAGCCCAATCTCCTGTTGCTTGATTTTGGAGGCCCTGTTGTGAACTCCAGGTTGGTAATTGCTCCATGCGCATTTCTCCTGTATGTACTAAAGCCTGTTAAGCGGGGTGTTTTTCCTATCCGATCATAGCTGACTGGGAACAGGCTGAACGGCTATCTCTAAGCACCGTGAAAAGGCTTCATGCTGACAACTAACTAAAAATATACCCTTGCCGCCACTTGGGTTTGGATTCCAGACACTCGAGCCATTTTGGTCAAACCATTTCTGTAAAATACCGCGCAGTGTAGAAGAAATTTACTCCTGAGTACCCTGGCGCGCAAGTGTCTTTCATACTCGTGTTATAATGCGCATGTAATTCAAAATAAAGGAGCTGATGATGAAACAGTGGAGTGTGCCACCGGAAATGCAGATTGATCCAGCGAAGCAGTATCATGCGACGATAACCACATCGAAAGGTGTTATCGAGCTTGAGTTTTACTCCCAGTATGCTCCCAAGACGGTCAACAACTTTGTGTTTTTGGCTCGCGAGGGTTTCTATGATGGCGTCGTTTTCCATCGTGTAATCAGTGATTTTGTGATCCAGGGCGGCGACCCAACCGGCACCGGTCGGGGTGGTCCTGGCTATCGCTTTGAGGATGAGTTTGTTGGCAACCCGCTGATCCATGAGCGGGGCGTGATGTCAATGGCAAATGCCGGCCCCGGCACGAATGGCAGCCAGTTTTTTATCACCCATAGCCCCCAGCCGCACCTTAACGGTAAGCATACCGTTTTCGGCAAGGTGGTCGCCGGTTTGGATGTTGTTGACGCCATCCGCCCGGGTGATGTTATGTTGTCGGTTGTCATCACTGAAAGCTGAAAGACTGAGCTTCAAGGGTAGACTTCGACGGGTCCCCCAGTGACGATTTCAACCACCGGCCTGGTATTCTGGGTCGGTGGTTGAAATGCGTGCATTTCAACTTGGGGGAAAAAGCGAGCCGATTATCACGCAAATGACTTTCTTTTGATTGATTTTTGGCGGTGGGGCTTTGCCCCACCGCCAAAAATCAAATTTCTCCTGCGTTCTGTAGGGACGCCTGAGATTTTTACCACCGTTTTGAAACGCACCCGTTGAAATGCCTTCGTATGACTCTCTGGTTTATGAGGTTTGTGTGGCGCTTCTTAGCTTAAAGGATGTGAGTATTGGCTATGGCGGGCCTTTGTTGCTCGAGCATGCTGACCTGCAGGTTGAGGCCGGTGAGCGGATTTGCTTGTTGGGGCGCAACGGCTCCGGCAAATCCACGTTGCTCAAGCTTCTGGGCGGGGATGTAGTGCCGGATACCGGCGAAGTGGTCCGCCAGCAGAAGTTGCGGGTAGGGCGTCTGCCGCAGACGGTGCCGCCACAACTTGCGGGCACAGTCTATGAGATTGTCGCCCAAGGTCTTGGTGTGCCGGGACAGCGGTTGAGTCGTTATCAACAACTGCATGAACAGCTGACACGAGCGAGCGACGCGGCGCTTCTCGAGCGTCTGGAGCGTTTGCAACGTGAGATTGATGCCTGCGATGGTTGGGAAGCGCAACGCCACCTGGAGACTGTGCTCTCGCGCCTGGAGCTGGACCCGCACGCCGACGTCGCCACACTCTCCGGCGGGCGGAAGCGCCGGGTGCTCCTTGCCCGTGCTTTGGCGAACGACCCCGATGTGCTGTTGCTGGATGAGCCCACCAATCACCTCGATCTTGAGGCCATTCGCTGGTTGGAGGATTTTCTGCTCCGTTATGTTCGTACGCTGGTTTTCGTGACTCATGACCGCGCTTTTTTGCAGCGCCTGGCGACACGGATTTTGGATCTCGATCGCGGGCGACTGAGCAGTTGGCCCGGTGATTATGCCGTTTATCGCGAGCACAAACAGGCGCAGTTGGAAGTTGAGGTGGCGCAATGGGCGGAATTCGACAAGCGTATGGCGCAGGAGGAGGTCTGGATTCGGCAGGGGACTCAGGCGCGCACCACCCGCAATGAGGGGCGGGTGCGCACCCTGTTGCGGATGCGTGAGGCGCGTTATGCGCGGCAGGAACAGCCTGGCGCGGTACGCTTGCAGGTCAACGAGGCGGAGCGTTCTGGCAAACTCGTCCTCGAGGCGAACGATATCAGCTTCAGCTACGGTGGGCAGCCCCTTGTGGCGCACCTTTCCACGGCGCTCCTGCGCGGCGACCGGGTGGGCATTATTGGTCCCAACGGTTCTGGCAAGACGACGTTGTTACGCTTGCTCCTGGGCGAGGTAGCGCCGCAACAAGGCAGCGTGCGTCACGGCGCGAATCTCGAGATTGCCTATTTCGACCAGCTGCGTGAGCAACTGGAGCCGGAGAAGACGGTGGCCGAGAATGTCTGCGATGGCGATATGGTGATGCTCAACGGACAGCCGCGCCATATCAGCGCCTACTTGGCGAATTTTCTCTTCTCTCGGGATCGCATCCACGCCTATGTGAGCGCACTTTCTGGCGGCGAGCGCAACCGCGTGCTGTTGGCACGCTTGTTTGCCCGGCCCTCAAATTTGCTGGTCCTGGATGAGCCTACCAATGATTTGGACATCGAGACGCTCGAGCTGCTAGAAGCGCTACTGGCGGATTACCCTGGGACTGTCTTGCTCGTGAGCCATGACCGTATGTTGCTGAACAATGTGGTCACGAGCACGTTAGTCCTGGAGGGAGCCGGTCACATCCGCGAATACGCGGGCGGTTACGACGACTGGTTGCTCCAAAGGAGTGTGCCGGCGCCGGTTGAGGCGCCGCGCGCCTCTGTAGAGGCGCGTCCCCGAAGAATCACGCCCCCCAAGCTGAGCTTCAATGAACGGCAAGAGCTGGAATCTTTGCCACAGCGCATTGAAGCGTTGGAAGCTGAGCAAGCAGCGCTTTATGCTAATATGAATGCTCCCGCATTCTATCAGCAGGGCGGGGATGCTGTTGTTGTAGCTACAGCACGCCTGGAGGCGCTGAAACAGGAGCTCGAGGACGCCTATACCCGCTGGGAAGCCCTCGAGACCAAGCGCGAAGCTGCTGGGGCCTAAGCGTATCCTCGACCTCCGCCCTGTAACCTCGGGAATGCTTCCTGCAAACGACATGGCACACCGGCATACGCGCAGGTGAACTGCTCGGGTGTGTCGTTGCGCATTCGTTACCTCTTCGTCACACTTCCGTAATGCTTGCTGTGGAGCGTTTTGGGAACGCTCGCTACCCCTTCGACGTTGATAAGTTACAACCCACAGGGCGCGGTTCGCAGTTTGGGGTTGGTACAGCAAGGGGCATGGCTGACATGCCGGTATTCAGTGATAGGAGGAGTGAGCGATGGTGGTTAAACGTGTCCTTCACGCAGCATTGTTATTGGCGGTCTTGCTGCTCAGCGGACCGGTTTTGGCGCAAGGTCCCGTATTGCCGATGCACAGCGACCCGACCTGGAGCGCCTCGTACTGGAACAATATGACCCTTGCCGGTACGCCGGCTTTTACACGCCAGGAGCCGAACCTGGATTATGATTGGGGCGGAGGTTCTCCGGCGCCCGATGTCATCACTGCCGATCAGTTCTCTGCCCGTTGGACGCGTTACATTGATGTGACCCCCGGCAATTACCGCTTCACAGTGACCAGCGATGACGGCATCCGCTTGTGGATAGATAGCGTTCTACTGATGGATAAGTGGTACGATCACGCGGTACAGACCTTCACCGTTGACCGTTACCTGGGGGCGGGACACCATTACGTCGTTGTCGAATACTACGAAAACGGTGGGATGGCTGTCGCCAAACTTGGTTGGGCGTTGCGCGATTCGACCGGAACCGGTTGGCGCGGCGAATATTTCAACAATATGTCGCTGAGCGGCGGTCCGATTTTGGTGCGCACGGATACTACGCTCAATTTCAACTGGGGCACGGCTTCGCCTGCGCCTGGGACTGTCGGCGCCGATAACTTCTCGGCGCGCTGGACGCAGACGCCGAGCATTGCCGCGGGCATGACACGCTTCACTCTCACTGTGGACGATGGCGCACGGCTGTGGGTCAACGGGCACTTGTTGATTGATGCCTGGCGTGAGCAAGCGGCAACGACCTATCAGGGCGATATTTATCTCCCCGGTGGACCGGTGGCTATTGAGCTACAATATTTCGAAAATGGCGGAAATGCCGTAGCGCAGCTGAACTGGGCTCCTGCCAGTGGTGGAAGTCCAGATGCGATTATCGTGGACGACAAGGACCCAGGCTTCGTGCGCGGTGGTTCGCCTACCGGTTGGCGCTCCGTCAACGAGGGACACAATGGGCGCCTGTACTGGACCTACAACAACGACAAGGTGCGTTCGAACTACAACTGGGCGCGCTGGTATCCCACCCTCGCTGCGGGTAGATACGAGGTCTTCGTCTACATTCCCGACCGTTACACCACGACTGCACATGCCCGCTACTGGGTTGTTGCCTCGGGAAAGTACACGCTGAAAATCGTGGACCAATCGGCGTACGACGGCGGTCAATGGGTGTCTCTGGGCACCTACAATTTCAATGGCGCCGGTTCTGAATATGTCTCCTTGGCGGATGTGACTTACGAACCGCGCCTTTCCCGGTTGATCGGCTTTGATGCGGTAAAGTGGGAACGCCGTTGAGTTGGTCCGGGGCACGACTTCGGTTGCGCTCCCCTGCTACTCTCGCGGAATAGAGGTCAATCCTGCTGCATCAAGCGTGTCTGGGAGCGCACCTCGTGCGCTCCCAGACACTAACCAAAACGTTAGTGACGATTCTTATGCTAATTGTAATGCAATTGTAGTGTGCTTTTGGCAAGAATTTGCTATACTATTACCGTACCCGAAATGCAAAATCTTTTTTATTTTTCCCACAAATGACCAAGGAAGGAGCAATTTACAATGAAGTGGCGGACAGGATTACTGGCAGCAATCGTTATCCTTAATCTTCTTCTGTTTGTAAGCCCGGCGGCGGCGCAGAGCACATCGTATATCGTGCAACCCGGCGATACCTTATACGGGATTGCGCGACGGCAAGGGCTAAGCGTCAGCGCTCTGGCAGCGGCTAATGGGCTGACGACGCGCTCGTGGGTCTATGTGGGGCAGCGTCTGGTTATTCCCGGCGCGGGGTCTGAACCGGCGCCAGCGCCCACTCCGGGGACTACGACCGGTATCCATGTGGTGCAACCGGGCGAGAATCTCTTTCGTTTAGGGCTGCGTTATGGGACGACCGCGGCTGCGATTCGCGCCGCGAACGGTCTGCGCTCTGACCTCATCTATGTGGGGCAACGCCTGGTCATCCCCGGTGGGAGCGGCGTCACACCGCCGGTCACCCCCACCCCGGCGCCCGGTCACGGCGCTGCAGGCGAGAAGTGGATTGACGTCAATTTGAGCCGGCAAACGCTCACCGCTTATGAGGGGACGACCGCGGTCTTCACCGCGGTGGTATCCACGGGCACGCGCTGGTATCCTACCGTGGTGGGCACCTTCTCCGTCTACGTCAAATATGTCTCCACGACTATGTCGGGTCCTGGTTACTATCTGACGAATGTGCCCTACACCATGTACTTCTACCGGGGCTACGGCATTCACGGTACTTATTGGCATAACAACTTTGGCACCCCGATGAGCCACGGCTGTGTGAACATGCGCACCCCGGATGCCCAATGGCTTTACAACTGGGCGCCGGTAGGCACGAAAGTGGTGACGCACTATTGAGAGTGCGTAAGCCTCATTTATCGGAAAACCTGTGGCTTGGAAATGCTCCAAATTAGAGTGATTTTCGTGAACGGGGCTGCGCCCCCGTTCACGAAAATCACAAAAAGAACTACCCTCTGCGCCTCTTCAACATGCTCAAGTGTCTAAACGTATGGCCTCACCCAGCCGACCTTTGACCTTCCCAATAAGCGGCAGCCTTTGTCCTATACCCTCCTGCCACCCAAGAGGTTCTGGTATTGGCATACCATGAGGCAAGCGGCGAGGGACAGTGGGTGTTGCACTCGCTCGCGGCGCGCGGGGATGCCGCTGCCCTGCAGCAGTTGCTTGCGCACCTCGGCTGCGATATGGCGGCGGTGGGATTCACTGTGGAGCCGTAGGTCACGCGCGCGAAGCTGCTTTGGTTTTCTGTACGGTGACTTGATACCTGATAAAATACCGCTCCCCGGCGCATCGCGCCGGGGAGCGGTATAGAAGAATGGGTGAAGTTTGGCTATGCAAACAGGATCCCCATCTCCGCAGGCGTATAGGGCTTGAGGATGATATCTTTGACCCCCATCTGCAACATCTGGGTGGCGCGCTCTGCCCAGAGCCTGGAAGCGACTACCACCACTTTGTCGGCATGGCCCGCTTTGCGTAGCTTGCGAAGGCATTCCAGGCTATCCGCTGTGCTCAATGCGCTATCGAGCACAATCACATCGTAATCTCCGGGTGCGCTTTCGGGGCAACTTGTGCGCGTTACGGTATTGCCCGCATCCGTCAACACTTGCGTGGCGAAAATGCTCCATGCATCCTCGTCATCTATGAGGAGGATGCGCTTGCCGGCGGGCAGTGATACCGGTGTAGGTGTTTCTGGCGGAACCGGGAGGCGCATCTCGAAGCAGGCGCCGCCTTCCGGCAGGTTCTGGACGTAAATAGCGCCTTCAATCTGGTTGAGAATTTGCAACGTTGCCGAAAGCCCCAGACCGGCATGGCTTGCGCCCTTGGTCGTGTAGAACGTCGCCCAAATTTTGTCCAGCGCTTCTGCTGGAATGCCGGGACCGTTATCGGCAATGCTGACAGCGACGGTATTTCTCTCTGCGGGCGCCACCGCGATCAGAATCTGTGGTTCTGCGCGTCCTTCTAGCGCTTCTGCCGCGTTTTTCAGGATATAGGCAAAGGCGCGCCCTAACTGCGTTGTGTCTGCCAGACATAGCGGATTGCCGGGGGCAATCTCATAGCGTATCCACTCTGGCGGCAAAGCCATAAGTGTGACGGCGTCCTTCATCACATCCTCGACCAGTGCCGGGCGGGGTTTTTGTTCACGGGCTGGTCCGATGAGATGTTCCTTCACATCCACGATGAGCCAGGCGCTCTGCTCGATGATCTCCAGGTCCTCACGCATGGATTCGATGCACAGCGGGTCCGTATCGGAAAGGTCCATCATATCATCTCGCAGGCGTTCGACGCTGGCGGTGATGGGAAGCGCTTTGTTGCCGATCCAGTGGATGGCTTCGAGCGTGGCGGCGGCGATGGCTTCGTAGGTCTTGGTGCGCACGATTTCGGCGTGAGCGGCTTCCAATTCACGCAGCAGCTGCGCATTCCGTAGCGCCACTGCCAGCTGATCCGCCATGGCTTGAAGGCTGGTAATATCGTAGTTGCTGAAGGCGCGTTCCTCGATACTCTGCACCGTCAATGCGCCGATGACGGTATCTCCCACGACCAAAGGCAATGCCATTTCTGAGCGAGTATGTGGCAGATACGGGTTCTTGAAATGAACCGGCTCTTCGCCCACATCCAGTGCGATGCGGGCCTTGCGCTGGCTGATGGCGGCGCCGATCATCGAGTGCCCGCCAATCCGCAACTGGTGCCCTTCAGCCAACATTTTCTGCCCGGCTTCGCCATGTCCTGCCCGCAGGTTCGCCCACTCCCCGGTGGGGTCTATCAGGAATATGCCGGCATAATAGAAGCCGTAGGCCTCGCAGATAATATCTACGGTATTGTTGAGCAGCACATCCAGGTCTAGAATCGAGGTGACCTGTCGTCCTACCTGGGCGGCCGCGCCGAGCAGGCGCGCCCGCCGCTCGAAGCGTGTCAACAGCCACTGATTTTCCCGGTGCAACCGAGCGTTGTGAATGGCGATAGCCAGTTGGTCCGCCATCGCCTGGATTGCGGTGATGTCATCATCGTTGAACGCGGCTTCTTCGGTGCTCTGAACGCTCAGCGCGCCAATCAGCGTATCGCCGACGATGAGCGGCAGCGCCATCTCCGACCGGGTCTCAGATAAATGCGGGTTCTTGAAGTGTACCGGTTCTTCCCCCACGTCTAGGGCGATGAGGGCGCGCCGGTTGCCCGTAGCACGTCCGATCATGGAATGGCCATCCACCTTGAGCTTGTGCCCTTCGGAGATCAATGCCTTGCCGGCAGCCCCTCGTCCGGCGTGGAGCACGGCCCAGGTCCCGGTCTCATCAATCAGAAACACCCCGGCGTAGTAAAATCCAAAGGTGTCGCAGATCAGATCCACCGTGGTCTCGAGCAATTGCTCGGGATCCAGGATTGAAATCACACTTCGGGCTACCTTTGCCCCCGCGTGCAATAGCGTAGCGCGTCTTGCGGCAAGATTATCGTTAGGCTTCATGCTCGGCTCCATGCCCGTTCTCTCCTAATTCTTCCAGAATGGTGTTGACCAGTTCCAACAGGCCCGCTTCGCGGCCCTTAACGAAATACGCTTTCGCGCCCCGCATTACAGCATCTTTAGCTCGACCCACCTCGTCAAAGGCGGTCAGCACGATTACTGGCAATTCGGGTTGAATGCTGAGCAGTTTGCTCAGCAGCGCCAGACCGGCATCAGGGTCATCCACATTGTCCAGGTTGGACATGTGCAGATCTACGATAGCCACGGTGAAAGGCTCGGTTTCAAGCGCAGACTCAAAGAGCGCCAGCCCCGCCAGTGTGCTTTCAGCCGTCTCGACATCAAATCCGGCGCGGACAAGGGTTTTCTCCATACTACGTCGTACCAATGGCTCGTCATCTACCAATAGAATCCTGATCTCGTCATCCATTAAGTGCTCCTCTGATTCTGAATTGCTGTTATCGAAAACTTCCCTGATATTCAGACAATCGCCGGCAATGATACGCTAAACGTGGTGCCCACTCCTAATTCACTGGCAACGGTGATTTTGCCGCCCAATTCTCCGATGATTTGTGCGCAAGCGGGCAAGCCAAGACCTGTGCCCCCTCGATTGCCTTTGGTGGTATAAAATGCCATCCAGACCTTGTCCAATTGCTCCGGCGAGATACCAACCCCTGCATCGGCTACATCGGCGATCACCATCCGCGGTTCTTCTGCACGGTGTACCGTCAGTTTCAGGCGTTTGACTGGAATCCCCTCCATGGCTTCCATCGCGTTCTTGATGAGATTGATAAACACACGCTCCAGCTGGACGCGATCTGCTTGAACCGGCGGCACATCGGCAGAAAAATTGTATTCCACAACGTCGTCGGGTATTCCCATCGAAGCGACGGTTTCCCTGAGCATTTCCGGCAATGGGAATGCCTGCACCTGACGCTGCCGCGCCGGACCGATGAGGTCCTCCTTGATGTTGAGAATGGAGCGCGCGCTGCCCTCGATAATGGCGAGGTCCTCAAAGATCGAATCCACGGTGAGCGCCCGCCGCAGCTGGCGCGCTGAAAGGGCGTCGAGGGCGTGGCGTGCGGCTTCCAGGTCAATGGCTTGCGCTGTCAGCCGTTCTGCGGCATCTTGCAGGAGCACGCCATATTTGTGCTCTTGCAGTTCAGCCGACGCGCTTTCCAGAAGCACCTTGGCTGCCAGCAGGTAGCGTGTCAGGTCTTCCCTAATACGCGTCACGCTGCCGGGAATGGGCGCCGCCTTGTTCCCCACCCAATGGATGGCTTCGCCAGTCGCTAAAGCGATAGCCTCGTAAGTCTTGGAGCGCAGCAATGCGGCATGGGCCTCTTCCAGGTCATGTAACAGCCGCGCGTTCTTGATGGCGATAGCGAGCTGATCAGCCATGGTTTGCAGCGCGGTGATATCATCCTCGCTAAAAGCGCGCTCCTCGGTACTTTGCACCGTCAGTGCGCCGATTGCGGCATCGCCCACGAGCAGGGGGAGCGCCATTTCCGAGCGGGTGAGCGGCAGCAGCGGGTTTCGGAAATGGGCTTTCTCCTCACCAACATCTAGCGCGATGCGCGCCTGCCGCGATTGAATGGCCGCGCCGATCATAGAGGCGCCGGTCAACGGCAGCCCATGGCTCTGTGCCAGTAGCTGCGCACCGGCTTCGCCGTGTCCGGCATGTAATACCGCGATTTCACCCGTCTCATCTGTCAGGAAAACGCCGGCATAGTAAAAACCGAATTCCTCGCAGATTATGTCAACGGTGGCATTGAGCAATGCGTTGAGGTCGAGGATGGATGTGATGCTTTGGCTGACCCGCGCTGCGGCTTCGAGCAAGCGCGCCCGGCGTTGGGATTTGACCAGCAACTCCTGATTCTGCCGGCTGAGGCGGGTGTTTTCCTCCAGCGCCTGGGTGAGTTCACGAACTTTCTGTTCCAGGCGTTGGGTAACCAATCCCTGATACTCCGCGCGGTAGGAGTCATCCTGCAATTCTTCCTTTTCCCCGCCCAGGAAAGCTTCCGCGCGTTCCTGAAATTCATCCGGGTCAATCGGCTTGCTGAGATAACCATCGCAACCCGAGGCAAGCGCACGCTCGCGGACATTGGCGCTGATATCGGCAGTGAGCGCAATGACAGGAGTTTTAGGCAGCAGCGTCTTCAGGCGTGTAGCAACCTCGTAGCCATTCAGGTAGGGCATGTGCAGGTCTACGAATACCAGGTCGGGGCGCAGGTCCGCTGCCATGTCAATCCCTTCGAGGCCGTTCTCTGCCTCGAACACGGCATAACGGTGCGAAAGGAGCCGTTTGACCAGCAGTCGCACCGCAGGTGTATCATCAATACACAGAATCTTCTTCTTGCCGCCGCTGTCTTCCATAATGAAATTTCTCGACTGTATGTGCTTTGTCTGTGTTTTGGTGCAGTATTCGGGTTCTTGCCGGTGTCGCTGACCATTGGTTTGGCTATTCCTAACTTAATTATAGCCCTGACTGCGAATAGAATCAAGCGCACTAGAAAGTGTTTTTAGGCGTGCTTCGCACGCCTAAAAACATAAAGAAGAAAACCCTCTTCGTCTGTTTGCAGAACCTCTTTGGGAAACATGAGAAGTTGACCGAGGGTGAGCCTCCTACCTCTAAAGACCATGCGAGTGTCATCTTCCCCCTAATCTGTTCTCCGCACTCTCCAAAAAAGGTTTCCATCGGGCAAGCCCTCCTCGTTCCGTGAAAATCACACCCGCGCTGGTCTAACGTGACAAATGGGTACACAAAAACGGTAATTCGAGGCTTCACTTTAAGCCGAAAGCCTTTAGACTACAGGTCAGGACGCTGGGTAATCCTGACGGTCGCAAGCCAGGGTTTGCAGAACGTGCCTTCCAATGCGCGAAAGTGTGATCCATCACTTGCACTGGTCTGCGCCAGGGCTTTCCGATACTCTTCTGTGAAGCGACCCCACATCCAGCCTCAAATTTTGAAGGAGAGTGAAAATGAAACCGATTCGTGTGTTGCAGTGGGGTTTGGGCGCTATGGGCAGTGGCATGGCGCGCTTGATGCTGGAGAAATCTGGTTTGCAAATTGTCGCTGCCGTGGATGGTCGTCCCGATTATGTGGGTAAGGACTTGGGCGAAATCCTCAACACCGGCAAGCTGCTGGGCGTCACTGTGACCGATAAGCCCGAAACCGTGCTGGATAAAGCAAAGGTGGATATCGTCGTCATCGCCACCACCTCGTGGGTCAAGGAGCAACTGGGCGACCTCACCCGCATTATCAAGGCGGGCATCAACTGTATCTCCATCGCTGAGGAGATGGCAGACGCCTGGGCACAAAGCCCTGAACTCGCTGATGAACTTCACGCGCTCGCGCTCGAACACGGCGTTTCGGTGTTGGGCACTGGCGTGAACCCTGGATTCGTGCTCGACTTGCTCGTCGTTGCGTTGACCGGCGGCAATCACAGTGTGGAGCGCATCGAAGCTTCCCGCGTGAACGACCTCAGCCCCTACGGTCCCACCGTGATGCGCACGCAGGGCGTGGGCACGACCCCTGAGGCTTTCCGCGCGGGTGTGGCGGATGGTTCCATCGTGGGGCACGTGGGCTTCCCCGAATCCATCCACATGATCAGCGACGCGCTCGGCTTGGGCGTGGACCGCATCGAGCAGAGCCGCGAGCCCATCATCAGCCATGTCCGCCGCGAGACCCCGCACGTTGTCGTTGAGCCGGGCATGGTTGCGGGTTGCGCGCACATCGGCGTTGGTTATCGTGGTGATAAGGAAGTCATTCGGCTCATCCACCCACAGCAGATTCACCCGCAGCTGGAAAACCAGGATACCGGTGATTACATCAACATCTACGGCAAGCCGGAAATCCACATGTCTGTCAAACCCGAAATCGCGGGCGGCATCGCCACGATGGGCATCGCCGTGAACATGATTCCTCACGTTGTCGCCGCCACTCCCGGCCTCAAGCGGATGATAGATCTCCCAATCCCCGCGGCGTTGATGGGCGAGAGCGCGTACACGCGCCGCGTTTGAGATTTAGGACACAGATTTCACAGATTAGCGCAGATAAGAAAAAAATCAGCGTGCATCTGCGTTAATCTGCGTCCTGAAAATTTCGTTGAAGATGGAGAACGCTATGACCAAAATTTCAACTGGAGCCTGGGTAGAAATCGAGCAAATCGTATTGAAGCCGGAGGAGCGTGCGCCGTCGCTGCCCCCGGAGACGAAGGCCGTGCCTTACGTGATGCGCGTCTCGGGTTTTCTGGCGGAAAGCGCTGAGCTGGGGCAAGAGGTAACAATCCACACGCTGATTGGGCGCGAGTTGCGCGGCACGCTGCGGGTGGCGAACCCCAGCTACAATCATAGCTTCGGCGAGACCGTGCCGGAGCTGCTCACCATCGGTACGGAGGCGGAGAATTTTTAGCCAAAACGCACACCGATTCACACCGATTCACATGGATTTCTACCGATTTGTGAGAGCGTTGAATTTGTGTGCTTCAGGGCTAATTCCCCGAAAATAGACTATGACCATGCATGATACATCCTACGCCGCCGTAATGGCGCGCAAAAACGCGATTATGAAGCAGTCGTTGGGCATTGACTACGACGACTACATTCAAAGCCCGATTGCTTTCGATTATGAACGCATGATGGCAGAGACCAGTTATACGATGGACGATATTCGCCGTATTCAACGCGAGACGAAGGTGGGCGATACCCCGCTCTTTGAGTTGCGCAACCTCACTGCCGCCGTGCGCCGAATCTCCGAACCGGGCAAGGGCGCAACCATCCTGCTTAAGGATGAAGCGGCGAACGCTTCTGGCAGCTTCAAGGCACGCCGTGCCGCCATCAGCGCCTATCAGGCGTTGATCAAGGGCTATCGGGGGATGATTGCGGCGACCAGCGGCAACTACGGTGCGGCGGTCGCGTCGCAGGCGGCGCAGCGTGGACTCAAATCCATCATCGTCCAGGAGGTCTTTGATAGCCGGGGTGTGGGGCAACCGGAAATTGTGGAGAAGGGTCGCAAGTGTGAGGCTTATGGCGCGGAAGTGATCAAGCTCTCCGTGGGACCTGAGCTCTTCTATATGCTACTGCGCACGCTCGAAGAGACGGGCTTCTTCAACGCCAGCCTCTACACGCCCTTTGGCATTCGCGGTGTGGAGAGCCTGGGCTACGAAATTGCGGAGCAGGTCCGTGCTCGCTACGGTAAAGACCCCGATGCCGTCGTCATCACGCATGCGGGCGGCGGGAATCTCACCGGCACAGCCCGAGGCTTGCTCCAGGCCGGCTGCACAGAATCTCGCATTGTAGCTTGTTCGGTGGATTTGAGCGGCTTGCACATGGCTTCTGACCGTGACTTCAACCGCAAAGCCTTCACCACGGGGCATACCGGTTTCGGTGTGCCTTTCGCCACCTGGCCCGACCGGGTGGATGTGCCACGCAACGCGGCGCGCAGCCTTCGCTACATGGATGAATACCAGCTGGTGTCGCAGGGCGAGGTTTTCTACATCACTGAGCTGCTCACCAAAATTGAAGGCATCGAACGCGGTCCGGCGGGCAATACCAGCCTCACTGCCGCGGTTACCCTGGCGCGGCAGATGGATGAGGACCAGATTGTGGTGGTGCAGGAGACGGAGTATACGGGTGCGGGTAAGCATCACAATAGCCAGCTCGCCTTTGCGCGCGCGAACGGCATCGAGGTGCGGCGCGGCAATCCGGTAGACAATGTCCCTGGCAAGGCCATCGTCATCCCGGAGCACCTGGCGCAGGTACAGGGCCGCGTTCAGGATTTGGACAAACTGCGCCGTTCATATCTCAAGAATGCCGCTGAACGCCTGCCTATCGCGGAATGGACCGACAGCGACTTCGAATTTCTCGCCGCTGATATCAAAAAAGATGGTGAATGGGTAAGGAATCAAGGCGTTGCGTAGCCTACTGGTAGAAAGCGAGTAATGGCTTAATGGTCTCCCTTATTCAATATTGGGACGCGGCTAAAGCCACGCTTTGAGAGAGTGTTAGTACCACGCGCAATGTGATACCAACACTCTTCACTAAAACTAGTACCAGGAACTTTCAGATACAGGAGATGATTTATGACTGAAGACCGTATCGCCAAATTCGAGGCGCGCCGCGCGCGGCTGGAGCAGCTGAGCGACGGGGAGTTGAAGGCGCGCTTCTGGGAACTCTGCAATCAGTTGGTCGAGCCGATGGTGGATTTGGCTCGCACCCACACCTCGCCTTCCATCGAGCGCTCGGTGCTATTGCGCATGGGCGTGGATAGCGTCACCTCACAGGGCGTGGTCAATCGCGTGTTGGAAGCGGGCTTGCTCGGCAAGGGTGCGGGACATGTCGTGCTCAAGGTCGCGGAACAGCAGGGTGTGGATATTCCCGCCGCTGCCGCGTTGATTCTGGAGGACAAGACCGTGCTCCAGGGATTGTTCGGGTAGGGAGGAGCATGACAATGACCAAGCAGCTTGACCCCAAACAAAAGCTCGATATCGAAGAAATCCTGACCGACTTGGAGAACTACCATCCCCCGCGAAAGGGTTGGACGTGGCGTGAGGCGCCCGCAGAGGGCGTGGATATGGGACCGTTCCACTATCGGAATATGTCCAAACCGCTCAAGAACAGCATCGGCTTGCCTGCCTCCAAGTACTTCGATGCCATTGACCCGCAGCCTAGCTGCGTGGTGACCACTGAGATTGCTTCAGGGCGCTTCGAGGATGACATCCGCCGGATGCGCATGGCTGCCTGGCATGGCGCCGACCACCTGATGGTCATCCGCACGACCGGGCAGAGTCATATTGACGGGTTGCTCGAAGGGACGCCCGAAGGCGTCGGCGGTGTGCCGATCACGCGCAAGCAGATTCGCGCCAGCCGTAAAGCCTGCGATATGATCGAGGAGGAAGTGGGACGTCCGATTAACTTCCACAGCTACGTCTCCGGCGTCGCTGGTCCTGAAGTCGCCGTGCTCTTTGCCGAAGAGGGCATCAACGGTGCACACCAGGACCCGCAGTACAACATCCTCTACCGCAATGTGAACATGTACCGTTCCTTCGTGGATGCGGCTGAGGCTAAAAAGGTGATGAATGGGGCGCGCATCTTCCAGATTGATGGAGCGCACAACGCCAACGCTACCGCCAAAGCCGGTTGGTTGGTAATGCCGGAGCTCATGGTGCAGCATGGCATTAACTGCGCCTTCTCCGTGGCGGTAGGGATGTCCAAGGACCTCATCGGTCTCTCCACCGTTCCACCGAACGCGCCACCTGCGCCCAAACTCTGGTATGACCTGCCCTACGCTGTAGCATTGCGCGATTTCTTCTCCGAATATAAGATGCGGGCGCAGCAGAACACGCGCTACATCGAGGCCGATATCGAAGAAGCCATCCGCACACACACGATTGACACGCTCATTTCCATGCTCACCAGCGCCGATCTTCAAAGCACCATCACACCCGATGAGGGCCGTAACGTGCCCTGGCACTACAACAACATCCGCGGTGTCCAGACCGTCAAACAGACCTGGGCGGCGCTCGATGGTATCAAAGAATTGCTGAGCATTAATTACGAGGGACCTCTAGGCGAGATGGCGCGCGATATCAAGATTCGCGCTGTGGCTTTCCTTGAGGAAATCATCGAGATTGGCGGCTACTTTGCTGCTGTGGAGCGGGGCTTCTTTGTGGACTCGGCCAAATACCCGGAGCGCCATGGTGACGGCATCGCCCGCGATGGCAATGGGGGTGTCGCGGCAGGTAGCATCGTGCCGCGGGATCCCGATTACCTGGCGCCCGTGTGCGATCACTTTGGCTACAACGCGTTGCCGGAGGGTGTGGTGACCCATGCTTGCGATCTCATCGGCGGTTGCACGCTCTGCAAACCGGAGAAAATCGTCTACATTGATGAGCTTGATCCTGAGGATAGCGCGGACAAGCGCCTGGAAGCTACCTATCCTTACCGTAAGGGTACTCTGGTCAAGCCAGAAGCCGAGTGGGCGGGTGATGGGACGATTCTCACGCAGTTCTTCGTGCCCTTGCCGGAAGATTTCGCCGCTGCCTACGGTGTGGAGATGGGCAAGCGTCTGGGTTTGGAGGACCCGCAAGTGGTCAATATCCAGGTCATGCACCCCGCCGAGGGCTGCTTCGTTGAGGTTAAGGGCAAGGTAACCTTTGATGTGGACGTGCGCACGCTCAGAGTGCCGGAGAAAGAGGTCATCCTGCCGGAAGAGGAATTGCGCGCGGCGGTCAAGCAGCTGGGTCTCACCGTGGTTGCCGGAACGGTGGGCGAGGATGAGCACAGCGTGGGCTTGCGTGAAATCCTCGATATCAAGCACGGCGGCATCGAGAAGTACGGCGTGAAGTACCACTACCTGGGCACCTCTGTGCCGGTGAGCAAGCTCATTGATGCTGCCATCGAGACCGGCGCGCACGCCATCCTTATTTCCACCATCATCAGCCACAACGATGTGCATCGCGCGCAGATGCGCAAACTGGCGGACCTGTGCGTCGAGCGCGGCATCCGCGACCGAATGATTCTCATCGCGGGCGGCACGCAGGTCAACCGCGAGATGGCTGCGGAGACGGGCCTGGATGCTACCTTCGGGCGCGGCACAAAAGGCATTGACGTCGTCAATGCGATGGTAAAGGCGTTGAAGGGGAGAGGGGTTTTGTAGTTGGGCGAGTAGGGAGTAGGCTGCTACTCCCTACTTCTTTGTTTCTTCAGTCCCCTGTGGGGTTAATTTACAATGACTCATTTCCTTACCCTCGAAGTCGGTTCCACCATCACCAAAGCCAACGCCTTCACGTTGGAGGCGGGCTGCTTCGTGCACCGAGCGCAGGGCTTCGCGCCCACGAGCATCGCCGCTGGCGATGTGGGTATGGGCGTGGAGCAAGCTATCGCTGACCTGGAGGCGACCTTCGGGTCGTTGCCAGCTGAGCGTGAGACCTTCGTCAACAGTTCCGCCGCGGGTGGGCTACGAATGACCGTCCACGGGCTGACCTACAATATGACGGCGCGGGCAGCCCGCGAGGCGGCGCTCGGTGCGGGGGCTATTATCAAGCAGGTCACGGCGGGCGCGCTGAGCCCCTACGACCTGGATGAGACACGAGAGATTCGCCCCAACATCATTTTGCTGGCGGGCGGCGTGGATTACGGTGAAAAGACCATCGTCCTGCAGAATGCGGAGAAACTTGCCACGTTGGGATTGTCTGCTCCGGTGGTCTACGCCGGCAACATCGCCATTCGCAAGCACATTCAACAGATTTTTGCCGCGGCAGGCATCGAGCTGCTGCTGGCAGACAATGTTTTCCCTGATGTGGATGTGCTCAACGTTGAACCGCTGCGCCGCGTGATTCACGAAGTCTTCAACAAGCATATTATCCACGCGCCGGGAATGGCGCGTTTGGGGCAGCTCACTCATTGGGGTATTTTGCCCACGCCGGGCGCGGTACTGCGCGGCGCGGAACTTTTTGCCGAGGCGCTGGGCGATTGCCTCGTCTTCGACGTCGGCGGCGCGACCACCGATGTGCACAGCGTTACCGATGGTAGCTCGGAGTGGGCGCCACGTCTCACCGAACCGGAACCGCGCGCTAAGCGTACCGTCGAGGGCGACCTGGGCGTCTACGTCAATGCGCACAATATTGTGGAGCTCCAGAACGACCCCGAATGGGAGGCGCGCCTGGCGGACCTGGAGGCTATTCCCAGCACCGAACGCGCGAAAGAACTCACGCGCTGGCTCTGTGCGCAAGCGGTGGAACTGGGGGCGCGCCGGCACGCGGGTGTTGTGAGCGACCTCTATACACCTACTGGCAAGCGGCAGATTGTGAAGGGTAAAGACCTCACCGCAGTGAAGTGGGTCATCGGCACAGGCGGCGCATTGACCCGCGTCGAAGGTGGGGAAGCCATTCTAAGTCGCATCCGTACTGGTCCGGGAAAATACCTGCTGCCCCAACCTGAGGCGCGATTGCTCATGGATCGAGATTATCGCTTCTCTGCACTTGGCACGCTCGCTCAGGCATATCCGGAAGAGGTGAAGACAACTTTTAGAAATTGGGTAATGCACGAGCTGGCGGAAGGTCGGTCCCAACCTCTGTTGCAGCACGCGCCGCGTGCGAGATAAGCCGATACTTTGTCCGCTTTTCAAGGAGTCCTTATGCCCAACTTTAGCCCTCGACTTGAAATCTATCCTCAGCGCATTGAAGAGAATGCGCGTGCAATTCTGGAGCTGTGCCATAGGCACGGCATTCAGGTTGCCGCAGTCACTAAAGTGACTTGTGCGCACCCCGCGGTGGCGCAAGCGCTCCTCGACGCGGGCGTGGACATGCTTGCGGATTCGCGCATTGAGAACTTGCAGGCGCTTCGGCGCATGGGCGCAACGCTACCGCTGATGTTGTTGCGGATTCCGGCGCCGAGTCAGGCTGCGGAGGTGGTACGCTGGAGCGATATCTCCCTCAACTCATCCGTTGCTACGCTGCGCTTGCTCTCGCAAGCCGCTGTCTTTCACGGTATCCGGCATCAGGTCATCCTGATGGTGGACCTGGGCGATTTGCGCGAGGGCATTTGGCCCGACCGTGCTGTGGAAACGCTCCACGAGGCGGCGACGCTGCCCGCGCTCGATGTCATCGGTTTGGGTTGCAACCTCGCCTGCTATGGCGGCGTCATCCCCACCACAGAGAAGATGCAGCAGTTGATTGATTTGCGCGCTACCTGCCGCGCGGCAACCGGACTGGAACTGCCCGTGCTCTGCGGGGGGAATAGCGCCAATTTGCCATTGCTCGCTGCTGAAGGAATGCCTCCGGAAATCAATCTGTTGCGCATCGGCGAGACGATGTTGCTGGGTTGCAGCGTGATTGATCGTTCGCCCTGGCCCGGTGCGCGGCAGGATACTTTTCGTGTGGTGGGCGAGGTGGTGGAGTTGGGGCGCAAGCCTTCCTTCCCTATTGGCGAGCGTGGGCAGGATGCCTTTGGCGGGACGCCGGAGTTCGTGGATCGCGGCATCCGCAAGCGTGCCATCTGCAACTTGGGGCGTCAGGATGTGGTGGTGGACAATCTTATGCCGGAGGATCCCGGTATCATCGTGCTGGGGGGCAGCAGCGACCACCTTATTTTGGACGTGGAAGAAGCGCAGCTGGATGTTGCTCTCGGCTCGGAAATTGCCTTTTACCCTGGTTACGGCGCGCTGCTGGCGGCGAGCACCTCTGCTTATGTACACAAAGTGGTGATTGCGTAGAGACGCTACAGGAGATTCACATGCTTTATCAAACTCATGCTCGCATACATCTCCAGAATATACGCTTTAATATCGAGGGCATTCAGCGGACGATTGGACCGGAGCGAAAAATTCTCATCGCGGTCAAGGCCAATGCCTACGGTCACGGCGCCGTGGAGGTCTCTCGCATGGCGGAACAAATCGGCGTGGCGTGGTTGGGCGTTGCCACCGTGCCGGAGGGACTACAGCTGCGCGCCGCCGGAATTCGACTGCCGATTCTCAAATTGAGTCATGCTTTCCCTGAGGAGATGGCTGCGGCAGTGGAAAACGACCTGACCCTGGCGGTATGCGATCGCGCTAACGCTGAGGCATTAGAAGGTGTGTGTCGTGCGCTCGGTAGAACGGCCGCGGTACATCTCAAGGTGGATACGGGCATGGGGCGGATTGGCGTTACGCCTGAGGCGGCGCCCACTCTGGCAGAAACCATCGAGCGTAGCTGCCCGCATCTGCGGTTGCAGGGCATTTTTACGCATTTGCCGGTGAGCGATGCCGCTGACCCTACCTATACGCAGATGCAGATTGCACGCTTCAAAGCTACCGTCGAAGCCATTCACGCCGCCATTGGACGGCGTGTGGAATTCGTGCATTGTTCCAACTCGGGGGCGGTGCTGGCGCACCCGCAGGCTTGGCTCGATATGGTGCGTCCCGGCATCATGATCTACGGCTTCCGCCCGGATGCTGAGACGCCTGCGACCATTCCGCTGAAACCGGGCTTGAGCTTCCTCACGCGGATTTCCTTCCTGAAGCAGGTGGAAGCAGGAACGAGCATTGGTTACGGGCGTACTTGGGTTGCTCCGGAGCGCACGTGGATTGCTACGATTCCGGCGGGTTATGCCGATGGTTTCAACCGGCTTTTTTCCAACTGTGGGCGCGTGCTCATCCGCGGGCGAAGCTATCCCATCATCGGGCGCGTGTGCATGGATCAGAGCATGGTCAACCTGGGACCGGAGACGGATGCCCGCGTGGGTGATGAGGTGGTGCTCATCGGGCGCAGCGGCGACGAAGAAATCAGCACCTATGAGTGGGCGGAGAAGCTGCGGACGATTACCTACGAGGTGACGTGCCAGATCAACGCGCGCGTGCCCCGAGTCTTTGACACGTATTGAGAAGAGGGGCGCTATGTTCAAACGTATCTGGAGAATTCTGGAAGCCTGGCGCCTGGGGCGGATGCTGATGCTTGCCGTGATTACCGGCTCGACGGCATATGGTTTCGGCGCCACGTTGCCGCGAGCTTTCCGCGCTGCGGCGATTGCGGCGCTGCTGGCGCTCGGCGGTTTCTACCTCGACTATCTGGCGGACTGGCGCAAAGACCGCGATTCTGGCAAGCTGCTCAATCCCCTGGCAACGGGGGAGCTCTCCATACCCGCTGCCTGGGCCTTTGTTGCAGTCGGCGTGGGTGGTAGTTTGGTTCTGGCGCTGCTGACCGCTCCTCTCGTGGCGCTGCCGGTATTGGTCGTCGTGGCGATTGTGGCAGGCTTGGGGGTGGGTTGGTTGGATACTCCTATGCTGCGCGCTTTCAGTCTCGGCGTGATTCAGGCGCTTTATGTGCTCGCTGGTGGATTGGCCGCTGGCAAGGCAAGTCTGGGCGTTTGGCTTACGGCGCTCTATCTCTTCTTCGCTATGACCGGCGGCAAGATCATGGGCGATGTACGCGATTTGCCACATGATACGCGCGCTGGCACGCTCACCATTCCGCAGAAATACGGACTGCGTTGGGCAAGCGCCTTTCTGTTGATTAACGAGTTTCTGGCGTATGCGGCTGCGCTTTCCGTCTACTTTGTGGGGGCGCTTGGACGGGGCTACCTCTACTGCATCCTGGCGACTATTTTTTCCGGTATGGTCATCAACGTGGTCTTTATCCGGCAACCAACTCCCAGAATTGCGGATATTACCAACAAGTTTTCCTTTATTGGGCTGGGTTCGTTGTACATTCTGGGGATGATTCTGGGGCGGCTGTAGTCAGGCCTGCACCTTTGCGAGGCAACAGCGCGCCAGCCTCCTTTAGGCTCAGGGCTTCACCTCGCGCCAGCGCTGCCTCATAGGCTGCCGGTGGGAGTTGCGCCTGCACCTCGGAAAGCAGGTGTTCCAGGTCCTCACCGAGGCGGGGGAAAAGTTCTCGCTGCGCCCTGACTGTACCGAGTCGCAGTGCTGCAATCTCGTGGTAACCCTGTTTTAGCGCCGTTTCTGCTAAATTGGCAAGGGTGATGAGCGCCAACGGTAGCAGCCCTAATTTGAGCGAGAGATCAAAACTGCGGACATAGTACACTGTGGCAGAGTTAAATTCGCTTAGCTTCAAATAGGCGTTGGCTAGATTCTGCGCTCCCAGGGCGAGGCCTTCACCGTCATCAATCTCCTGCGCCAGTTGCTGGGCTTCCTCAAAATATTGGATCGCGCTTTTCGGGTTGCCTTGTTGGCTGACAGTAATGCCAAGATTCATCAGGCAATTGTTCAGCCCCCAACGATTACCTTGTTCCCGGAATAATTCCTGGCTGCGGCGGTAGTAGGCAGCGGCGTTCTCGGGTTGCTTTAGTTCATCGAGATGGATATTGCCCATATTCAACAGGCAAGTAGCTTGCCCGTGAGGATCCCCGGCAGCCGTGAAGTCGGCAAGCACCTCTTCGTAACACGTCAGCGTCTGGGGTATATCGTAATCGGGATGCGTACTGCAATAGCGCATACGGGCGCGCCCCAGCTCACGGCGGTCACCAGTTTTCTGCGCCAGATTGAGGGCTTCGGTTGCGTGAGTGAATGCTGCTTCATGATTCCCGCGAAGGGTGTTAATCCAGCTCAGCTCTGTGAGCCCCTCGATTTTTTTCTCGGGGTTGTGTTCACGAGTGAGCGCAATGCCGGTCTCCAACGCCTGAACCGCCTCATCGTAGCGGGATAATTTTTCCAGCACCTGACCGTGAGCGATGTGAACATTCCCTCGCTCTGCCGGTGCGATGAATTCCAATGCGCGGCGATAGGCGGCTTCCGCCTCGCGGTAAGCGCTGATGTTTTGGGCAACCTTCCCGGCTTTGAGAAACCAGGCGCCTGCCTCGGCGACATTGCCGGCGCGGGCGTAATGCTCTGCGATCAACGCTGCGTGTTCGCCAACCCGTGCCCCGCTGTGGGCCTCTAACCAGCGTGCGGTTGCCTCGTGGTAGCGGCGGCGTAGTTTGAGCAATACGGTTTCGTAGACGACATCGCGCAGGATGACGTGTTTGAAGCGATACTCGCCGGTGTTGTCGAAGATTGAATGGGCGTGCCGGAAGACCAGCTCGCGTCGTTGTACGGAATCCAGCAGTTGCACCAACGCCTGCTGCTCTACGGGGTTGAGTTCCAACAGGAGTGCATCCCAGAAATCCCGTCCCGCGACCGAAGCCTGTTGCAGCAGCTCTTTCTCGGCCCCGGGTAAGCCATCAATGCGTGCTTGTAACACGCCGGTGAGCGTAGCCGGCACTTTGAGTTGGTCCAGTCGTGTGGCTTCTACTTGCCAACCATCTTCAGCGCAGGTAATTACCCCCTCATCTAAAAGCATCTTGATCAGCTCTTCGATATAGAAAGGATTTCCTTCCGCTTGTTTTACGATAAGGCTTCGCAGGGTCTCGGGAAGTGCATGTACCTTTTGAAGCAGCTCCTCTATCAGGGTTTGACTTGCCTCTGCTGAGAGTGCTCCCAGATTGAGACGGGCATTGCCAGATTCCTGCTCCCATTCCGGGCGCCGCTCGTAGAGCGTGGGGCGAGTCAAGCAGATGAGCAACAACCGGCAATCAACCAGGGTTTTCCCGAGGCGTGCGATGAAGTCTAGCGAGGCTGTATCCGCCCAATGCAGATCGTCGAATAGTAGCACGAGTGGCTGGCAGGCGGCAAATGCGCGGAAGAGGAGCAATAAATCTGCCTGTGCCTGCCCGGCGAAAGCCTGTGAGCCTGTCAATTTCTGTACGCCGGGGGCTGTCGCAAGCTCGAATCCAATCAGGTGCCCTACAACGTGCGCTCGTTCCGGCGGCAGGTGCGGCGCGAAGCCTGCTGCGATTTTTTGCTGGAGCACTTCGGCGCTGTCGCTGTCGCGGATATCCAGGTGGCGGGCGAAAAGATCGTGTAGGATACCATAGGGGGTGCTGAGCGTTTCTGGCACGGCGCGCCCCTTGAGTATGAGTGGCTCGGGCGTCTGTTCGCGCAGCCAGCGTTGGAATTCGAACAGCAGGCGGGATTTGCCCACGCCCGCGTCACCACTGATGGTGATGCCTTCGAACGCTCCGCTTTGTACGGCCTGCCAGGCTCTCTGCAGGTGGGTCAGCTCAGCATCGCGCCCGACCATTGGAACGGCGATTCCCTCGATGCCGCGCCGTTCGCTGAGTGAGGCGTGGGCCCTCGCGCCATGGACAATATAGGTCTGAATCGGCTGTGATTTGCCCTTGACCATGAGCGGCGGTTGTGGTGTCATCTCGAACAAGCCCTGCACCAGGCGGTAGGTGGCCTGACTGATAAGGACGCCGCCAATCGGCGCGTTTTGTTCCATGCGCGCGGCCAAATTGATCGCATCGCCCATCGCCGTGTACTCGACCCGCAAGTCGGAGCCTACCTCACCCACGACGACCAGCCCGGTATTGATACCCACCCGCACGTTGAAGCCCTGAATGCCGCGCTCGTTTTCCAGACGGGTCGCGTATTCCTGCGCCCCGGTGATGATTTCCAGCGCGGCACGAACCGCCCGTTCGGGGTCGTTCTCGTGTGCCAGCGGCGCACCGAAGAAGGCCAGAATTGCGTCCCCCATCAAGCGCGCGAGTGTCCCCTCGTGCCGGGTGATGGGTTGGATGAGGAACTCGAATGCGCCGTTCATGATTTCCAAAACTTCTTCCGGGTCCAGGGTTTCGGCCATGGCGGTCGAGCCTTTGACGTCTGAGAAGAGGATGGTCACCAGGCGGCGCTCGGGTTGGGCATGTCCCTGCGTGGCAAGGAGGCGTTCGGCATAAGTCTGGGGCACAAGGCGACGCAGCACGGCGCCGGGATCGGGGCTTGTGGCGGGTGCCTCTAGCGCTGCCAGTTCCTTGCACAGCGCTTCCAGCGCCGGTCCTATCACTGCATCACCCAAGAGGGCGCGCTGGGCTTCCAACGCGGCGATGGAATGCTCCAATTCCTCCTTGCGACTCATGGCATGCCTCCTTGCTGTGTTCTTCTGGTCCCCCAGAGAGGGTATGCCTCCGCGATTTTACCTGGAATGATACCCTGTCTCACACAGCCTGCAGAGCTTGCTCCAGGTCGGCGATGATGTCCTCGACCGCCTCGATGCCCACGGCCAGGCGCACCAGCCCATCGCTCAAACCGGCAGCGAGGCGTGCCTCGCGTGGAACGCTGCGATGGGTGGTGCTGGCGGCGTGGGTGATAAGCGTGCGCGTATCCCCCAGGCTCACAGTGCGTGTGCAGAGTTCCACCGCGTCGAGCAGGCGCGCGCCAGCCGGCTCGCCCCCTTTCACCTCAAAGACGACGACGCCCCCACCGCCTCCCTGCATCTGCGCACGTGCCAGCGCATATTGGGGATGGCTGGGATGCCAGGGGTAGCGTACCCAGGCGATTTTTGCCTGGGTGGCGAGCCATTCCGCAACGCGCAGGGCATTGGCGTTATGCCGTGCCATTCGCAGTGGAAAGGTGTGGATGCCGCGAGCGATAAGCCATGCGTTGAAGGGGCTTATGCACCCACCGAAGGTCCGGAGCGGTCCCTTGAGCGCTCGTGTGATAAACTCTTGCGTGCTCACAATCACGCCGCCAAGCGCGTCGCCATGCCCACAGAAAAACTTGGTTGCGGAGTGGATGACCACGTCCACGCCCAGTTCCAGCGGGCGTTGATTATAGGGTGTGGCGAAGGTGTTGTCTATGAAGGTCAGGATGCCGTGGTTGTGCGCCAGCGTCGCAATCATGGCAATGTCATTGAGCGCAAGCGTGGGATTGCCGGGGGATTCCAGGTAGAGCGCGCGGGTATTAGGGCGTAGGGCTGCGGCAAAGGCATCGGGGTCTGCGGCTTCGGCGAGTGTCGTCTCAATGCCAAAGCGGGGCAGGTCGCGCGTGAGGAGACTATATGTGCCGCTATAAAGTCCTGTGGTGGCGATAACATGGTCACCGGCTTTCAGAGCGGTGAGCAGCGCCGTGCTAACTGCTGCCATTCCCGAAGCGGTGGCAAGCGCTGCTTCGCCCCCTTCCAAGGCTGCAACCTTCGTTTCCAGCATCGCGGTGGTGGGATTGCCCCAACGGGTGTAGATGGGTTGCCCCTCGGTGCTAAAGGCTTGTGCAGCTTCGGCGGCGCTGGCGTAGCGAAATGTGCTCGCCATGCGGAGGGGCGCCGCGACATCGGGCAGGCTTTCATCCTCCTCCCCGGCATGGATGGCTAGTGTATGCAGGTGCTCTACAGGCATGATTTCCTCCCTCAGATTTTTGTGTGGCGACAGTTATGTGTTTTATACATCGTATTTCGATGTTGGCAATGGCAAGGGGCATTGTGTAGATGATGGGCATTCGTAGCAGTTCAGCGGGCTTCTGCGTTCCTTGTAGGGCCCCGCTGTGCGGATTGGCTGCTTCGCCAACCCTGGGCGAATGCCTTGCTCGCGCTTTAGAAGCACTGTCGAGGCGTAGCACGATTTCGGTCCGCGAGTTGCTTCGAAAGCCCATAATGGGCTAACGACGTGACGATCGGTCTTGTTTTATTTGGATTGTTTTTTTAGAGCGGCAATAGTGGCTAGACTAACGAGCATGTAGGCGATGCAAGAACACAAAGAGGTAGTTTTTTTGTAACTATTCAGCCGTCTGCCGTGAGAGGCGGCAGGCAGGCTGGTCGAAATGGCATACCGACTAAAGCCAACCGT
>JAFGFB010000289.1 GCA_016931315.1 Anaerolineae bacterium | reverse complement strand
TAGCTCGCGCCGAAGACCGCGCCGGGATTCTGCGCCGGGATCAACTCCGCGTTCAGCTTGACCCACGGCCCGGCGAGTGTTTCGCCCCGGTAGAGATTGAAGCCCAGATTCTGCAGCTCCGTCGCGGTCTCCCATGCGACGCGGACCGCCTCGCCCTGCGGCAGCGCGCCAAAGGACGCCAGAGAGACGGCGGTGGGGACCCAATCCCAGGCATAATCCTCTATCTCACCATCCTCCACCTCGGTAACCGTGGGTGAATTGCACGCATTCACGGCTCCACAAATTCGGAATCGCGCATAGTAACGCACGTCTGAAAAGGAGGTGTCTGCAGGGATTGTGATAGACCTGTTTGAAGTGCCGTCATTGGTGCGGGACCAGTTATTGAGAATGCTCTCTCCCGAATCGCTGAAATCGCCGTCACGATTCCAGTCAATCCAAGCGCTAATATAGCAGGGCGCGGCGTTGCTGCATCCCGTATGGGAGATTTCCAGTTCGCCCCCGTTGTCGCTGCTCCAAGTCGCTGCTGCCAGGCGCACGACGCCATCTTCATCATCGAAATCGCTGCCGTCATCTTCGGTGGCGAGAGCACTGTCTTGATAGAGGGTCTCGGCGTCCACACTTTGCCCTAAGCGCATATTTTTCGAAAGATGGCGTGCTGCCAGAATATCCGGGGAAAAGCCAGTCTGCCCGGCGGGTAGCCCGGAAGTCCCTGCCAGGGGCAGGTCCCCGTACTCGTAGAGTGTACTGGTGGTTTTGATAAAGGCGATGGCTGCATCCGCTCCAGATTTACGCGTTCCATCAATTTCAAGTTCCACCGCATTGATACTCGCCCAATCCAAGGTGCCCGGCCCACTGTTGAAATCGGTGAATCTCAGGTGCATATCTACAACTTGTTCGTCATCAACAAAGGGAACCGGGCGGGTCAGGGTGCGCCAGTTGCCGCAATCGGTATAGACATTGATCTTGAGGTCCTTTGCCACACTGTCGGATCCGATGACGCGGACGATCATCCCTGTGTTTGGGGGATCGCTGCTCAGGAGGTCTACGCCCCCAAGCCCGGAATTACAATCCAACGCTTTGAGATTATTCGCCCCATCCCATTGAATTGTCGCTTTGCCCTGGCCCTGAGTGGGGATTGCCAGAGAGGCAAATCTGCCATATGTGCTAACGCCCCATTGTGAATTCTGCTGACCTGCCGCTTGTGTGACCTGCAGAACCATCATGCGCTGGTCGCCGAGGGCGGAACCCGGAGCTGAGATCAGCTCGAATGACTCGCCAGGGGTATTGCGTTGTAGATTGTTCTCACCTGCCGTGAAATCATCAATGATGATATCCGCTGCCAGCACGGTGCCTGGCAGGCTCATCATCAGTGTGATGGCTATCACGAGAGCTATGGACCATTTTGAGGGCCTTCTGACGTGGGTTTTTCTGTCGGTGTGCATACGAATCTCCTTTCTCCATGCTGAATGTGACGATAGGGTTGTGGTTGCCGCATCAACGTCTGAAGCGCGCTTGAGGTTGCCCTTAAGGGTGGGTTCCAGGTGTCCTTGCGGAGGCTGTTTTGAATTCTAACCATGTTCCTGAATATGTCAACACAACCTTCTCAAGCTCCAGGACTTTATCATTCTCGTCAGGTTTCACCCACTCGCAAGGCTTTGCAATTAAAACTACCGAGAAAAGGGTGTTTTGCGGTGACGGGCGGTAGCCCGTCACTGCAAAACATCAGAAAAAATTTTGTGTTAATTCGTGGCAAAAGAAAAACCCCCACCAGGAAACACTCCCGGTGGGGGCAAACGCCTTAAAATCGCGCTTAGCCGGTCTTGCGCCGCTTGCGCTCTATCGCCAGCACTGCTGTAGTCGCCAGCGTGAGCAGGAACGCCGCGGGCGCCGTGCCATGCGCTCCGAAGGCCGTGACGCTCACCGCAGTCACTCCCGTCGCCGTCGCGCTCACGGGTCCGTGGAAGGTGCTCACGCCACTCACATCCACATCCTCCAGGCGGTAGTAGACGGGCGCGCTGGGCGCGCCTGGCGCCACCTCGCTATCCAGCCACTCGTAGCTCGCGCCGAACACCGCGCCGGGATTCTGCGCGCCGATGAGTTCCGCGTTCAGCTTGACCCACGGTCCGGCGGGCGACTCGCTCCGGTAGAGGTTGAAGCCCAGATTCTGCAGCTCCGCCGCAGTCTCCCACGCAACGCGGATCTCTTCGCCCTCCGGCACCGCCGTGAAGGAAGCGAGGAAGACGGCGGTGGGATTAACAGGTCCTCCCGCGGTGAAATCTGAAAAGCTGTTCACTATCATTGTGAGGGTATTGGCTCCGGCGTTTACCTCATTGCCTGTGTTCCATTGGCTGCCGTTCCATTGCATTGCCTTGAGCCCGGCTTCGTATCTGTCCCCGGTGATATCGGCCTCGGTGTAGACAAAGGCAGCTTCAGCGGTGAAAGCGCTAATGCCCGAGGTGGTGACTGTCCAAAAGCGTGCGAGAACCGAAGGCTCGGCATTACTCGGGTGTACCGTATTGGTAACGCGCATGCAGGCTCGCCCCGAGCTGAAGGTGCCTGAGGTGAAGTTGAGCGTGGCAGGGGAATACTCTGTGTCGCCAGTCGCGTCGCCCACCGGGAAGGTGAAGGCGCCGGTTCCGGCATAGGCTTTGCACAATGCGCCTGCGCCATCGGC
>JAFGFB010000288.1 GCA_016931315.1 Anaerolineae bacterium | reverse complement strand
TCGTCGCCTTCCTTCTCTTCAACGGCTGCCCCTATTTTACCGCTTTCTTCCCCGCGTTTTGCACCACAATCTAGGACTAGTGGACTACTCTTCTGGCGCTGACCGTTTTTCGTCCGCGGATCCGACCGCCAACAGCCATAAACTGAAAGTCGCTCCTTTGTCTGGCACTCCCTCACTAAACACCTCAACCCGCCCGCAATGTTTGTTCACAATCTCATGGACAATGGACAATCCCAACCCGGTGCCGGGTGTGCCAGATTCACGTCCCGCAGTGCCCCGGAAGAACCGCTCAAAGAGATGTGATTGTTCGTCGGGAGAGATGCCCGGACCGGTATCGCTGACGCTTACACCCACCCAGCGTTGGGCTTCTCGTTCACGCACCTGGGTTCTTATCTCCACATGACCGCCAGCAGGCGTGTAGTTGAACGCATTGGTCAGCAAGATGCTCAACGCTTGCTCCCATAACGCCACATCGGCTTCGACCAATGGCAGGTTCGGTTCGCCAGTAAACGATAGGCTCAACTCCCCGCTTTGAGCCAACGCAGTGCGGTCACGAACGAATTGAGAGACTAAATGGTTGAGATCAACAGGTATTGGGTTCCAGTCCACGCGATCCTGGTCAAGCCGTGAGAGGTAGAGCAGACTCTCGATGATTTGTTCAAGCCGCTTGGTTTCGCGCGACATCACGGCCAGATGGCCCTCCCACCTGTCCGGACGCGCCGCCAGCAGATGGTGGCGCAGTTTCAAGTTGGTGATCGGTGTACGCAGCTCGTGGGATACATTGGAGACAAACTCATCTTTCACCCGGCTGAGGATCCGCAGTTCTTCATTCGCCACCTCAAGCTGTATGGTGCGTTCGCGCACACGCTGCTCAAGCTCAACATTATGACGAGCAATCTGGTCATTTAACGCAGCCTGATGGAGGACAATCGCGACCTGTGTGCCGATCTCTTCAGCAATTGACTGGTGTTCAGGCGTGAAGAAATCAACTTGCAGGGATGCCAGAGCCAATATACCAATCAGCCGGTTCTGCGCCGTCAACGGGACGGCCACACCTGATCGCAAACCGTGAGCCATCACATGTAAAGCTAACTGTGCCCGTGGCCCCTCAACCGACTTCAGATCGGCAGTGACTATTGACTGTCCGGTTTTTAATTGTTCAAGGACTTGATTAGAAATGAAAGAGATTTTCTTTTCGATCTGGACATAGGAATCCATCGTTTGCTGTAGAGCGATTATTTGCCCCTCAGCATTCTTATCATCATAAAGAATTACACTTGCCCATTCACAGGGAATCAGTTGAACCAAGCGTTCCAGAACGGTGTTTGCAATTGCATCAGGCGAACGGGCAATAACAATGCACTGATCTATTTCATGGAGTATGGTTAATCGTTCAGTGTAACGTTGTAATGCTTCTTCAGTTTGCTTGCGTTTGGTAATATCGCGAGAGGCGGCCTGAATCTCAATCACTGCCCCGGTTTGGCTGTCGCGGATCGTCCTACTGGTGGTTTCAAACCAGATGTAGTCACCATCTTTTCGACGGATGCGATACTGGACGGTATAGACCACTGGTTGATCAATGATTATGGTGTGAGATTGTCGAACGGCTGCGGCATCCGCCGGGTGAAACAACTCGTAGGCGGAAAGCCCAACCAGTTCATCCGGTTCATAACCGAGCAGAGTCTTACAGGCCGGTGAGGCATACAGGTAGACGCCATCAGGCGTGTGAAGACTGATCATGTCCGTCGAGTTCTCTGCCAGCAACCGGAACTGCTTTTCGCTCTCGCGCAGTGCTTCCTCCGCCCGTTTGCGTTCGGTCATGTCTTGGGCCAGCACTGCTACACCGATGATCTCCCCTGTCTCTGTCTTGATGGGGCTGTGAGATACTTGAAAATATCGGCGCGATCGGGGTTCCTCTCCCGAATAGGCTTCCTCCACGAGCTGCTCTCCGCCCAACGCCCGATCGAGATTGTGCTTAGCGGTCTCCCGATCTTCAGCCACGGTCATATGCTCCAGCAAGCTGTGACCGATTTCAATCTCTGCGCCGTAGAGTGCTTCCATGACGGCGCCATGTCCCTGGTTAAAACTGGTGTAACGGTATTGCCGGTCCACTGAAAAAATGAGCGCATTGGTACTGTTGATGATCCCACGTAAGGTGGAGTACTGCTCTTTCAGCGCTTCCTCCGCCCGTTTGCGCTCGGCGATATCCCACGAAAGGTCACCCAATTGGGATACGATTTCGATGTCGCTCTCATTATAGGGAATGGGTTTGTTACCAACACCAATGATCGCCTTGATCAGGTTACCTCTGAAAATCGGGACCACAACTTCCCTAATGACTGGTGCATGACCTTCAGGCAGTCCTTTGCGATGCGGCAATGAAGCGTAATCGTTGTGAATAACGGGGCGACGTTCATGTACACAATCCACCCAGACACCCGCCTGGGCAATATCATAATGGCTGCCTTTTCCCTCAGCCGTGCACATGTTCTTGAGGGTATTCGTGGACCAATTCTGCAAAAAGAGCGTTTCTTGATCCGATTCGAGAAAATGGTAAAACCCAACCGTACTGCTAGTCAGTGCTTCGATTTCATCCAATGTTGCAGTAAGCAGTTCATCCATCGAATGTGAACTGGCAAATTCCAGCAGTCGGAGGCGCGCCTGCATAATGCGTTGAACTCGCTTGCGTTCGGTGATATCGACCAGGACAGCAATGTTGCCGATGAGGCGGTCCTCGGCATCATGGAGGGGAGACGCATAGATGCTGTAATCGATGGGGGAGCCATCTCGTCTCTGGCGGCTGACTTCCACATCGTCCAGACTCTCCCCGCGGCGTATCCGTTCGCGAAAGCCTCCGAATTCTTCCTGACTATCTACCGGCACACTGGGTAGCAGGCGGCCCATGACTTCCTCGGCGTTCCAGCCGAGCATCTTCTCTGCCGCCGGATTCCACACCATTTGCACCTTTCCGTCCAGGTCCAGACCGATAATGGCCGTTGGCGCGGTCTCGATGGTAGCCCGAAGCAGGTTGTTCGACTGCTGCAATGCCCGTTCGCGCTCCTGCAGGTGGCGGTGAGCCAACAGACTGGTCAACGCGTCGGCAAGCCGGTGGCCGATCTCCTGCAAAAGCCTCTCTTCCTCCGAATTCCAGATACGCGGAAAAGAACACTGATGAATCCCAAATTGCCATGGTTTGCCGGTTTTTGGGTAGAGGGCCATTGACATAAAAGATCTAATGCTGAAACGCGCTGCTACCTCAGTCGGCAGCGGATATTTGCTTCCTGGGCCGAATTTTACGGGACGGTCTGACTCCCGTAGGATACGAAACGTCGCCGCAACGTCTGCGTCTACAGGCATCTCAAGCCCTAACGTGAGACCCCCTGGATATTCGGGCTTCGTACGTTCCATCGGTACTCGCCACGAGTCTGTTTCGGGATCGCACGGGTATTGCAAAAACGCCCGGTCACAATCGAAAATCGATAACACCACATCGAGGACATCGCTCGTCATCTGCTCAAGATCATTCGTCCCCTGGATAGCCCGGTTGACCCGATCCATGCTTTCCAGAAACCGCAGATGGACGAGGCGCTCCTTTTCCACCTGCTTGCGGGCAGTGATGTCACGGGCACTGACGGTCAGGCCGATCACCTCGCCGTGCAGTAGGCGGGGCACGATGCGCGATTCATAGTAGATGACACTTCCATCCGGTGTGTCATACTCGGTTTCATAACTCGCCAACTCGCCTGTCTTCAGCACTTGCTCATGCAGAGCTTTGATTTCGGCCTGCCTGTCTTCGGCAACATAGGTATACAGGGGCGTTCCAATCAGCTCTTCAACGGTCAGCCCTGGCGAAGCATAATTGGCGAATTCCATATTCAGTTCCCGATCAAGAGTCAGGATATGATCGGGGGAGTTCTCAGTGAGCGAACGCCAACGGGCCTCGCTCTCGCGTAATCTCTCCTCTGCCCGCTTGCGCTCGGTGATATCCTCCTTAACGGCGACGAAATGGGTGATCGTTCCCTCTGCATTCCTAACGGGCGAAATGGAGGCCATCTCCCAGTAGAATTCGCCATTCTTCTTTTTGTTCAAAAACTCTCCCCGCCACTCCCTACCGGAGGCGATTGTTTCCCACAATTTTTTGTATTCCTCAGGTGGCGTGTGACCCGACTTCAGGATGCTCGGATTCCGGTCAAGCACTTCATCGACGGTATACCCGGTTAGCTGGGTAAACTTGGGATTGACATACTCGATATTGCCTTCCGTATCGGTAATAATCACAGATGCAGGGCTTTGCTCAACGGCACGTGACAGCTTGCGCAAGGCCTCTTCAGCCCGCTTACGCTCGGTGATGGGCTGCAAAGCGCCCTCATAATATAGTGCCTGATCCTGATCATCGCGGGCCACATGAGAGTGGCACGTCACCCAAATGGTAGTTCCATCTTGCCGGCGTAGTTGCAGCTCCAAACCGCGTGCACCGTCACCCCTCTCCGCCAGGACCAGGCGCTGCCGATCCTCAGGCGTGGCGAACAGCGCGGTCGTAGCAGTCGCCAGCAACGACTCGCAGTCCGGATAGCCCAGCATGTCCACCAGAGCCGGGTTGACATCAACGAATTGTGTGCCTAGTTTACTGCGATACAAGCCTATGGGTAAATCGTGGAACAGACTGCGATACCGTGCTTCGCTCTCGCGCAGTGCCGCGTTGGATTGCTCCAATGCGTGTGTGCGATGCGCCACTCGGCAATCCAACTCAGCATTCAGTTGCTTCAACTCGTCGACTAGTGATATGTTATCCAGCTTGGCGACGGTCATGTCCACCGCCCGCTGAAGCAACGGAAGCATAGGCGACAATCTGTCTTCAGTCCGCTCGTCATCGGCAAACACAAAGACCCCGTGGGGGAACGAGCGGGTGACAAAGGGCACGATCACAATGGTGTGCGGGGTGAAATCGGTCCCGTGCAGGCTGATCGAGATCCCTTGATCCTCCGTCTCGACACCTTGGACGACACACGCTCCTTGCTCCAGTTCCGGGAGAAGGGATGACGATAGATGGATGTGATCCGCAGCGGAATTATCATCCCGGAATGCAGCATACGCGTTTACTACTTGGGCAGATTCCCCTGATACCGCGCAGCAAGCACAGTACGGAATGTCTTTTAGCACGGAGATTCGTTCCAAAACGTTCTCGATCACATCCCTGGTTTCGCCGAGGTGGCTAACGCTTTCGCCTACCAACCCAAGCAAAAGGATTTCTTCTGCTCGTTCGGCCAGCCGCTCATTCTCATCTTCGAGAACGCTGATTTTCGCCTCGAGTTCTCTGCACCGTGTTTCAAGACTTTCTTGCATGTCTGTTTTCCTCAAAGAAGCGCATAATGCTATCGGTGATTTTTTGAGGTTCGTCTTCTTGAATGTAATGGCCACCAGTGGCGATTCTAACAAGCTTGCTGCCGGGAATCTCGCGATGCAGGCGCTGCGATATTTCTGAACTCAAATAAAAATCCGCCTCACCTCGAATGATCAGGACCGGTAAACTCATCTCCCGCAGTGCTTCTTCTATCTCAAGCAAATGCTGGTTGTTGAGGCATTTGGCGAAATGGAGAAAAGCCTTACGCCCTTCTCTGGTTTTCATCGACACCCAGAAGAGGTCCATCAACTCTGGGGTAACCCGGTCCTGGTAGTATACTCCCCGCTTGACCAACAGCTTGAGAGTCCCGAAATCGAGGGTTGCCATCGCTAGTTGGCGGATAATGGGTGTTCTCATGGTAATGATGGGTTGGACCGGCCAAAAGTCATAGGCAACGGTATTGATGAGCGTCAGATCGAAGAGCTGTTCGGGATGCCTAACAGCGTAGATCTGACCAATGCCTGCCCCAAGATCATGGCCCACATAGTGAAATGGGCAGATGTCAAGCTGTGCAACAAACTCGTGTAGCAGATCAGTATGGTGTTTGATGGAGTAGTCGACATCGAGAGGCTTATCCGAGTGCCCGCACCCTAACAGATCCACGGAAATCACGTCATACTGAGCGCTCAACAGGGGAACGATCCGCCGCCAAATAAATGAATAAGTTGTGATTCCATGTACCAGCAGAGCAGTCTCACCTGATCCGTCCCGGTGATAGGCCAATTGGTAGCCAAATACGTCACATGTCTTAACATCCGGTTGTGCGCTCATAGCCCATCCTCCGTTTCCCTCGGATACAGTGATCTTGTTGGGTCAATCAGAAGTTAACTTCGAAAATCCTTAACATAGAGGCGGTTTCTAAGCCATCTTCTCAACAGTCAGCAGTTCCTGTTGGACGGTTTGAGGGAGATCATTACTGATGGCCTATGGTTTCGGACGATAACACAGACATAGGCCGTTCAGTCACTATTTTCCTCTCAGGGCGATTGCATGAGCGGATTTTTGAGCCGTAGAGGCCCTTACTGAACCAAGAGACATATTCCTCTCATAGCCCTGATATGATCGTCAAGGGTTCAGGAAGGCTCAAGATCATTTTGATGCGATTGCCCTGATTTTCCTCTACATTGGCAGATACTTGCGTTCTTATTTATTATATCAGCCAAATTTCCGCAGACAATATAATAAGGGGCACATGGGCAATCACATATCAAAATTCAGCGCGAAGCACTTTCAAAAGGTAGGAGTTATCCCAACCTGCACGCTTACGCTGAGCTTTGACACCAATTTTGAGCGAGGTTTCACGTTTGAGTAGGTTGATTGCGATGTGTCGTGGAAGGGCCATATTGTGAGGGGCATGGTCGCGCCGTAAGCGACTGTCATCCTCACGGAAGGCGATATCCGAAACTCAATGCAAGCTGTCTTCAATCTGCCAATGGGGGCGAATCGTCTACAACATGGTACGGCATTACACTTCAAACTCGAAATGAAGTAACGTGTCCCAACAGTTAGATTTTCGCCCGTAGTCTTCAAAAATTAATCTATAACTGGAGTTTTGCCGACATGCGGAAAAAAGGCGAAACTCCATGTATTCATTAGTTAACCTTCACAATAGGCGGACAAAGAGGTAAACTGGCAGCGCTAGAAGGGTAAGCCAAAGGAAGCGACAGATGATCATGCG
>JAFGFB010000287.1 GCA_016931315.1 Anaerolineae bacterium | reverse complement strand
TTTGCACCTATATCAATCGCCTGTTGGGTAGGGCTGACATATTGCAGATCAAGCAATTAGCCTTCCCAAACATCTAGCACAAGGCCCAAGTAGTAAGCGCTGTTGAGTGGCGCCTTAGAACATGCGTCTCCCCGGTCGCTGTGTTCGCTAGAGCCGGCGTAAGAGTGGATCGGGCGCAGATGAGGCAAGCGCCGGATAATCGGCGTAGGCGCCCCGGTAGGCTGGCGGCAGCAAACGTGCGACTTCTGCCATGATTGCATCGGCGACTGGTTGGCGCTCCGCGCGACCCAGGCGCCCGGCATCCGCCAGTGTGAAGGCTTCACCTACAACTACGTGGAATTTGGTGCGGCGCAGGTGGCGCAGATTATCCCAGAAGATTTCGCCGCCATAGTGGGCAATGGGCAGCATGGGAACACGGCTCTGCATGGCGAGCCAGGCAATTCCGGGATGCGCACGCTGCAGTTTTCCATCGCCGCTGCGTGTGCCTTCTGGAGTGACCCCCAAAATCATCCCGGCTTCAAGGGTCGCCAGCGCTTGCCGCATCGCAGCCAGGTCAGCCTCGCCCCGGTGCAAGGGGATGATGCCCCATAAATTCATCAGGGTACGTCCTATCCAGGTATCCCAGGTTTCAGATTTGGCAAAGCCCGTTACCGGGCGCGGTTGCAGATGGGTGTAGAGCAGCGGCACTTCCAGAAAGTTGATATGGTTACTGACAATGAGGAGCGGCCCTTGGATGGGAACCCGTTTCAGGTCCCTCGCTTCGATTTGACACAGCACATGGAGGATGCCCTTGAAGGTGAGTGTCACGGTGTCATGCAGCACGGGCGCCGCCCGGCGACTTCTGGCAGCTGCGCGCGCGCTTTCCAAGGGCGGGGATGGTGATCTCGAATTGCAAGGCTGCAGCGGTAGGCTCTCCACTTATTGGCTCTTTGCAGTGATAATGTCAATCTGGCGCGGCAGAAGGCTCATCTCCAGCCGTTGCCCCTCGGTACACAGGGTTTCGCCATCGGCGTGCGCCGGGAGTGTCCCTTGTAAAGCGGTAACAGTGACCTTATGGGTGCGCCCGGCACTGACCGGCTCTTGTGTCGCTTGCGTGCCCTTCATAAAGTGCGGAACCAGGCCGAAGATGCGTAGGCGCGGCACCTGGCGCACCAAACAGAGGTCCAGCTCGCCATCATTGGTGATGCCCTGCGGCGCCATCAAAAAGCCCCCACCCATGCGGCGTCCGTTCATGACGGAGACCATCAAGGCGTGCATTTTTTGGGATTGGCCATTATACTCAATAGCCACTAAGGGGGCTTTGTAATACAGAAAGGCTGTTTTGAGCGTGGCTACGATGTACGAGAGAAAGCCGCGCAGGCGTTTCTGTCGCGCGGCGACGAAACCCACGACGGCGTCAAAACCGATGCCTACGCCGTTGCCGAAGTAGCGTCCTTCCGGGAAATCACCGCCGATTACTTGTCCCACATCAATTGCCTGCCGGTGCGCTTGCGCTAGCGTCTGACAGCCCTCTTCCAAGCCGTGCGGTATCCCCATGCCGAAGGCGAAATCGTTGCCGCGTCCGACGCTTAGGATACCTAGTGCTGGCACGCAACTGGTATTTGCCACACGCACCGCCATCAATCCGTTGAGCACCTCGTTGGCTGTCCCGTCGCCACCTGTCGCAACGACGACATCTATGTTTTCTGCCGCTGCTTGCTGCGCCAGCTCGATAGCATGTGAGCGGCGTTCGGTGCGCACGAGGTCAAAATTCAAGCCCAAGGCGTGCAGCTGTTTCTCGATTTCAGGGATTGAAGCCTCTCCGGCGCCATTTCCGGCAATCGGGTTGACTACGATGCGATACTTCATGATTCCCTCACTTGCCTGTCACGGGTTGCAATGCTCATCTCGATGTGCGATAACTCTCGAGAGTATAAGCGAGGTGGCGCGGGTGTCAATGCGCAATCAGGGAGCCTTTTCACGGTAGGGGCGTTCGGCGCCGAACCATTTCTGTAGCCCTACGGCGAAAGCCTCAAAGCCCGCGGAGCGGTAAACGGTGAGTGCAAGGGCGTTATGGGGGTCTGCGAGCACGGTTAGCCCGGTGGCGCCGGCAGCTTGCGCCGCTGCTTCCATTTGGGCCATCAGGGCGCGTGCAATTCCCCGGCGCCGGCAGCTTAGGGTGACAAAGAGTTCCGATATCTCCGCATAAGGAGCATCTTCACCCAGGTAATGCAACAACCGCAGGCTGGCAAAGCCCACAACGTTACCTTCCCATTCGGCAATGAGCGGATGTTCAATGCCGTGACTGCGCTGCACACGCGCCCACATTTGTTCGGGCGTTGCCGGCAATCCGGTGAATTCGGCGGCGAGCGTCGCCAATGCGGCAGCATCGGCTTCTTCAGCTGGCCTTATCACAATCATGGATGGCTCCTGTTCTGCCTCTGGATTTGAGCTCAGCGGCGCGGTCTGGAATTGATGAAGGCGCGTGCCTGGGCGTATTGCTGAAAGCGGCGTTCGGCGGTGCGGAATTCAGGCGGATGAACGTTGCGTCGCCCATTATTGATGGTTACGCCCATCTGTTTGTGCAGCAGCTCATGGTACATGACATAGTCCACGACGTACTCGGGCACATCGGGCGCATCGAGTGTGATGCTGACCATCACGACATCACGAAACAGGTCGTAGTGTCCCATGCGTGAGGCAGTGAGCACACGGTTCCACATCAGTTTGGGACGCGCCATTTTTCCCCCAAAGTAAGTCGCATTCACGCGCTGGAAGGCCTTCTCCAAATCATGGGTCTGCCCGTGCGTGAAGTCCTCGATCGGGGTTGTCGTCATTTCCAGTGCGGTAACCACTTCCAGAAACTCATCACTGAGCCCGTAATCACGGATGAGATTTTGATAGCTTTCAGACTTTTTCTGAATGATCATACACACTACCGCGCGCATGACTTCTGAGGGCGCGTTGATTAAACCCTCGTGCAAGGTGACCCTTAGTCCGGTTTCCTCTCTCACGGCGCGATAGAGGTGCGAACTATAAGTAAATTCCACCTCCGTTGGCGGAGCGGGATGGGGCGTCAGACGGGTGGGGCAGCGTGATTGGTGGAACTCGCGCATCACGGTACGCAAGGTTTCCAGGTGTGTTACCAGTGTTGCCGGATCGCTCAGGAACTTGAGCCACTGATAGGCGCGCAGCGAGCGTGTGGGCAAATGCCCCGGCGTGCCCCCTTGCTTCTTTGCCAGGCGTTCAATTTCGAGCGTGTGCCTCAGTATTTCAAGCGTGAACTCGAGCACTTTGGCGTGCCGCGCATCCAGGGCCTCGGTTTTGTGCCTGGGGTCCATCGCCCATTCGAAGAAAGCGGCGTTCATATCATTCTGTATGGCGACGACATTGGTAATGGCCACGGTCTGGCGTTTTTCGGGCACCTTTCCCTTCGCGACCGGCAACGCATCGAGGCGAATCTCTTTGAGAAAGCAATAGGCGCGATAGGAAGGTGGTGGCAGATCTTGGGGCTGCACGTGGTGTTCCTTGCAAATGGCTTCCACCTGCGTCAGCGTGGCGTTCACCCGCTCGCGGAACGCCGGCACATCCTGCGCTGCGATTCCGGTGGATAGCGCCTCGCGTGCCCAATTTGCGGCTCGGACCAGCCCGGTGATACGAAGCTTCGCTTTCGTCATGAACGTTCCTGTTCAGTGGTTTTATGCGGAATTTAGCGGCAGGGTAAAGGTAAAGCGCGAGCCGATTTCACCCGGTCCTGGCTCAACCCAAATTGTGCCGCCATGCGCTTCGATGGCGAGTTTACAAAAGGCCAGCCCCAGCCCGAACCCGCGCCTGCGAGCGGCGTGGTCGCCTTGGACCTGCGCAAAGCGTTCGAAGATGCGCTGGCGCTCCCCTTCTGGAATACCCGGTCCGGTATCGGTCACGCTGACCTGCACTTGTGACGCTTCCAATATGGCGCTGATGTAGATTTCGCCGCCCTGTGGCGTGTACTTGAGCGCATTGTCTGTAAGGTTTGCCAGGACCCGTTCGATCTTTGCCTCATCAAGCAGTATCAGGGGCAAGGGCTGGGGAATAGCGATTCGCAATGTGACCTGGCGACGTTGCGTGTTAAGTTGTGAGAACTTTGCAATCTGCTCGATAAGCCGGTTGAGGTCGGTCGGCTTGATGTTGAGGGCTGTTGCGCCGCCTTCCATCCGCGCGACATCCAACATCGAATCTATCAGGCGTTTCATGCGGTCGCGGGCATCCTCTGCGATATTCAGCAATTCCTGATTGGCGTTCAGCACATCTTCGGGCAGGACCATTTTCAGCACGTCCAGTACCGCATAGAGTACGCCGAGAGGGTTGCGCAGATCATGCACGATAAGGTCGCTGGTTTCCTGTCGAACACGTTGCATCTCAAGCAGGTGCTCCTTCTCCGTATGCAGTTGGCTGACCTGCTGCGTGAGCTGCCTGCGCGTCTGTGTGCTGCTATCGAGGGCATTGCCGGTATTGCGCAGTCTTGCGCTGAGCACCGCCATGATCTTTCTACCGATGCCGGGTCTGTTGTTGAGCAGCACCTGGAAATCCTCATGGTTGACGCGGAGCAGCCTCAGGTTTTCCATCGCGATCACGGAGGCGGAGCGGGGCGCGTTTTCCAGCAACGCCATTTCGCCGATAATCTCTCCCGGCCCACGATAGCCCAAAACGGTTGGGGCATCGAAGCTCCCCTTGATCACTACAACTTGCCCGGCAAGGATAATGTACATGGCGTTGCCGGGGTCGCCTTCGCGGAAAAGGACGTCGCTGGCAGCATAACTACATTCCTGGAGCAACGTCTGGAGCAGTGGACGTTCGATGCTGGCTAGTTCCCGCAAGATGGCAGAATCTTCTCCTCCAGCTTCTGGAAAGGGGTTATTTTCGCGTAATTGCTGCAATTGCGCCAGGTGGGTCATTGCCAGCGGGTTTTGGTCATCCATGGTTTGCTCCTTTGAGATTTCAGTTTCATGCCAAAACACAGTACAGAGGATGATGGGTGCCTTTGATGCTCCATCGAAGAACTCTCGCAGTAGATATTCAGAAATCCATCACATGTTTGTCTTCAAGTATAGCCGGACTTCGACAGATATCAACCTCCCATTTTTAGGGGAGTGCGTTTCAAAACGGGGGTGAGAAAATTGATTTGGGTGTGTTTCAAATGAGTTGAAAACCAGGTAGACTCAGGTACAGTAAGGTTACCACACCACCGAACCGGAGGGAACCATGGC
>JAFGFB010000026.1 GCA_016931315.1 Anaerolineae bacterium | reverse complement strand
GACCCAAACGCGCAAGACAGCGCCGGCAACACACCCTTACATCTGGCAGTGGAAGGCGGCTACAAAAGCATCGCGCAACTGCTACTGGCGCATAGGGCCGATGCCACGCGGATCAACGCCGGGTCGCAGACGGCGCTAGATGTGGCCCTGAAGCGCCGGAAAACCCAACTCATCAAGCTTCTGGGTGGGACGCCGCCGCCCCGCACACGCCCCACCAGCAAAGTTCTCCCCGCGATCTCGCTGGCGAAGTACAAGAAAGGCCTGGTCATTCCTGATGGGCTATTGCCCTACAAGCAACAGCTGTTGGCTTCAGTGCAGCCTTTTATCGCCATCCATCCGCAGCCCGATGACGCGCTGACTTTGTGGGAGAGCAAGTTCGGCGGGCAGCCCTACTTGCCGCGCGAGCATTCCTATCCACTGGATGGGGAGGGCGAACCGCTGTTTTTCCTGGCGCAGATCAACTTCGCCGAAACACCACGGGTGGATGGCTTCCCTACGCAGGGCATCCTGGCGTTCTACATCTATGTCGATTATGTGTACAGCCTGAGCGATGACAACACGCGCCAGGAGAAATTCCGTGTGCTCTATTTCCCCGATGTGACGCAGGATGAAGACGCACTGATCACCGATTTCGACTTCCTGCCCCTTTTCCAGTCTCCACCCATTGAGCGCCCGCTGGGGCTGCGCTTTCGCTGGACTACGCACCGGTATCGAATGAGGATTATCGTTTCGCGCAGCAAATCGGTCAGCCCTTTTACAAGCTTGAAACCGGCATGACCTTCCAGGAACAGATGGTGTTCTTCAAGATGCGGTACTGCAAGCTGGGCGGCTATCCCGGCACCACGCAGGATTACCCCGTCACGGCCGAGACCAGCAAGGATGTCCTGCTGTTGCAAATCTCTTGCGGCGAACACATCACCTGGGGTGATGGTGGCCTGGCGAATTTCTTCATCTCGCCGGAGGATTTGGCGCAGCGGGACTTCTCGCGGGTGCTGTATAATTGGAATTGTGGGTGAAAAGGGAAAATCGCTATAGGTGTTGGTGCTCCAATGAATCACACATCTCCCAGCGAGCATGGTGTGAAACAGCGCCGCCTACAACATCGGACCTTGAAAGTAACCTTATCCTTGGAGAGTATGTAACATGAAAACCCAAACCACATCCGTCGGAACCAAAATCATCGGCGCGGCGCAAGAGGCCGAAGGCTGGATTCTTGCATCCAATCTGTCGCCAGAAATGCAGGCATCACTGGTGCGCTTCGTGCGCCGCTTCCCCGCGCTTCACTTCGAAAAGTGGCAACCCGGTCACAGGCTACCCGGCGCTGCCGCGCTGCATGCCATCTGGAATGTGCTCTACGGTGTCCATACCAGTGAGTTGCGCTGGATGCAATTTGATACGCCAGACGCATACAGCGACATCCACGAGACGCCGGCTGCCGAAATCTGGTATCATGGCTTTCTGGATGCCAGCCCCAGTTCCGAATACGAGCGTGTCTTCATGGATGGGCAACAGCTCTTGTTCCTCGGCTATTGGGAGTGCTCTGGCGAAACCACCTATTACCTGGCGCTCAAAGTGGACGACGAACAGGATGGGCGAGTGTATGTGATCAACTACGAGGACATCTCTTTGGATATGGATGATGAGAGCATTGGCCGTATCGCTGCCGGGCGCGTGCGCGAGGCTTTCGATTCGTATGCGGTCATGCTGGGGCACATCGTCGCGCTGCGGTTGGGGGAGACGGTTGTTACTGCCATAGCGTAACCTGTTAGCGGAGGATACCATGCTACTCACATTAGACCATCGTTTAGGATCGGGCCGCTTGCGATCTGCCGCCTGGCTGGATGACCAGACCGTGTTGGTGGCGACGCAGGCCGCGCTGTGGCGCTGGGACCCGGCAACCGGCGCGGTGACGCCTTTCGCGCAGTTGGGCGCGGAGCTGCTCAGCGTCAACCGCGCCGCCGGGCTGGCAGCTATAGCGGTGGATTGTCCTCAGCGCGAGTTGGTTGCTGTGTCCCTGGCAGATGGGCGTGAAGTATGTCGCCTGCCCGGACACGGCGGGGCGATCATCCAATGCCTGGCCCTGTCGCCGGATGGACGGTTGCTCGCCAGCGGCGGCTCTGATCGGATGTTGCGCATCCGTGAGATTGCTACGGGCGCGGAGCTCCTGACGCTGGAACATGCCGGCGGTTTCCTTGCCAGCGATGGCAGCCCCAATGCGGCGGCCTGGTCGCCGCAGGGGGAACGAATAGCGACGGCGGACAATGAAAAGTGCCTGTCGCTGTGGGACGCGGCGACAGGCGCACTGGTGTTCCAGACGCGTCTGCCCTATTGCGCCAGCGCCCTGGCTTTTGCGCCCGACGGGCAGCAGATTGCCGCCGTGCTGAAATTCGGCGGCGGCTCAATCTCCGACAAATTGTGCTTTCTGGCGTTGGTGGATGCGCAAACCGGCGAGCTGCTGCACCAGCCGGAGACCTCCGGCCCTACCTATTACAGCGAGGATATGCACGCCGTCGCTTACAGCCCCGATGGGCGTTTTTGCGCTATCGGTAGCGAGAACCGTTTGCCGCGCCGCCTGGAGAATCCCGCCGTGCAGATTTTCGACACGGCAACCTGGCAACCGGTCAAACAGTTGCCGGACGCGCCTGAGCACAGCACCTTCCGGCGGTGTGTGATCATCAGCGGCCTGGAGTACACACCCGACGGCGCGCGCCTGCTTGCGGTGAGTACCAGTGAGGTGAATCTGGGCCAGGGGCAGATCGAGTTCGCGCTCGAAGTGTGGGACGCGCGCGATTGGACGCTGGCCGCGCGCCTGGGGGATTTCGTCAGCCAGGTCAATGATGTGGCGTTGTTGCCCGGCGGCGATCTGCTCGCCGCCACCGATGAGGGCTTGCGCCGCTACACCGCCGCCAGAACTTATACTACCATCCTGCCCGGCAACATCTACCGCGTCGCCGCCGCGCCCGATGGCAGCCAGGTGGTGGTGGGCTATCGCTCGTTCAAGGGCGAAGCGGCCCTGCTTGACCTTCAGACGGGCGCGGTTTCTGAACCATTGCCCGGCCTCACCCAGGCGTTGATCAACTCGGTGGCTTTCCTCTCCGAAAGCCGCCGGTATGTTGTCTGCCACGATAATTACTGGTTGCGCCAGGTAGGGCGCAAGGGCGCGATCAAGAAACTCCCGCCCGGCGAATCTAATCAGGTAGAGCATCTCCGCGCCGCCGTATCGAAGGATGGCAAGGTCGCGTTCGTCTCATGGAACGGAACTTTCACCGTACTGTGGGGCGACAAATTCGAGCATAGCACGGGCTGGTTGGCGCATCCGGCTGATCGCACCCGCGCCACCGCTGCCGATTTCGCGCCGCCGGAGTGGGCAGTCACGCCCCTGTCCGCTGCGGATTGGGCGCGCTTTTCCACCTGGCAAACTTATTCAGACGATTGCCGTCGCCTCAATGCCGCCGCTTTTTCGCCCGATGGCGCCATGCTGGCCCTTGCCAGCGGCTTTCATCAGCGCAAGACGAACCCTCAGGACAAGCGCGGGCGCATCTACCTCTACCGACTGGCCGATCAGCACACCCGCGAGCTGGTCACGCCCGCCGAGAAACGCTGGTTCGAGGCCATCGCCTGGTCGCCGGATGGCGCGCTTATCGCCGCCGGGACGCGCAACGGCGTGATCTGCCTCTTCGATGCGGCGCGTGCTGCCTTCCTGGGCGAAATCGCAGCGCACGGGGCGGAGGTTACGACGTTGTGTTTCGCCCCCGATGGGCGGCTCATTTCGGCTTCGGACGATGGTAGCATGGGGGTGTGGCGCGGCTGATGCAAAACTGGATTCGGAACGTCATCCTGCCTGACATCAACACGGTGGATAGCTACTCACCGGGCTTTGCCAGAATCATCAGAGGCGGCAAGACCGCCGCGGAAGCTTTCGCAAAGGTGAGGTCGGGCGCCGCGCGAGGGAAATTGATAGCGTGAAAAGGCAACAGTGTTACACCATCGGCGCGCTGTTGGTCGCCCTGCTACTCTCCCTGGCCTGCGGCGGTATCGGTTTAGCTTACGAGTACGACCTCACTGGTGATTACGCCGTGTGGGCGCCCGACCAGCTCGTGCAAGCCGCCGTAGTGCAAAAAATCCCGGAGAGTTCCAGCGGGACAGTTGTCATTCCGTCAATGGTGGTGGCTTACGGCTGGAATGACGACTTCATCATCGCCCAACGTTATCCCGATGGCGACGTCAGTATGACCGAGTGGTATATTCTGGTCGTGGCCGAGGGCGCCGTTCACGGCCCCTTTGATGCAGCAGAATTCGCACAGGCACGGCAGGATTTGGGCGTCCCGCCGATGCTGGATTTTTCGCAGACGATCACGCCGTAAGCCGCTTTTGGGGTGGCGCGGGTATTACAATGATAGGAACTAGCTTATATGGTGGATTATTATCACCTTGCCGTTAATGTGTATCGCATCTGGGCGCCGCTCAATCGGCTGGCGGCTGAGGGTCGCTTTGCCAACCGCGAGGCTTACCCGGATGACCGGGGACTGATCCGCGCGGAGTGGTGGCATCCCGGCTATCTGCCTTTCGTCGAGGAGAGTTGCGGCAATCTCATCTGCGTTGATCTCGACCCCGGCCCGCAAGGGATAATCGGGCAAATCGTCTGGTGGGAAACCGCCGAAGGTCCGCTGGTGGATAACGATGGCATCCCCTCACTGGTGGATTTTCTGCGGGCTTATTGGGACAACCTCGCCTCTGGTGCTAATGATGCTCCGGAGGTTTGGGACAACGCCAGTGCGCAAGACTTGACCCGGAGACCACAATGAATTGGCAGACTATGTTGGCTCACAAAACCTTTTGGATCTTCTACCTGCGTCTCTTCCAGGACTTTACGGGCGACCGCGTGGCGACTTGCTGCGATTTCTTCGGTGTGACGCGGGTTGAATTGGAGACCATCATCCTCCTCGATCTGTATCAACTGGACCAAGCAGATGAAGAGGATATCGCCCTCCATATTTTGCGTCTTCCTACCACGACCGGCGCGATGTTGGAGATTGCCTTTCACCCGTACGGCCCTGGTGAGAAATTTACGCTGGCGCAGGGTGCGGATGCTGTGTTACTCGCCGAGGCAGATGTGGACGATGTCTGCGTCCCGCGCTTCCCGTTGCGCAATCTTCCGGCAGTGGCGGCGCGGCTTTCGGGCGACCTGGCGCAGACCTACGGCGCGCTCTTGCTCTACAAGCTCACCCACGTCACGCCGGAGGATGATCTCGACGCGCTGGCAGATCTCTTGCGCGCTGCCTTCCCGCCTGACCTGTTTACACCGGAGGAACTAGACCATATCCTAGCGGCGCAACAGCGCGCGTGGTGCAATCGCCTGCGGCGTCCCCGACCCGTGCCGGTCATCGCACATCCGCTGTGGCAGGTGTGGATAAGCCTACAATCAAAGGAATAACTATGACTCCCAAACCCCAATATCATCTACAGCAGCACATCACCAACCTGAGCGACATCAAAGAACTCGCCGCCTGGCCCGGTGTCTGGGTTATGCGCGGCGGTTCCTCTGTGCGGGGCCATAATCTCTATGGTTTTGATATCGCGCACAATCAATTGCTCTGGACGCTTACGGATATTGCGCCGCCAGAGGGATTAGGCTGGACCTACAAACGCATCCCATTCCTGGCGCAGATCGGCAACCTGGCTGTGGTCGCCACCTATGTGGGGCGCAACCGCGAGGCCGTCTGGCTACTGGCGCTTGAGCCGCGCACTGGCGACCTGGTCTGGCGCAAGCCGCTAATGTGGGCGCATCGCACCAGCAGTAGTAACAAACTCTTCGATTCATCTTACATCGGTATTGTCAATGCCGGCGCGCATTTGCTGGCGATGGAGAACCGCGCGGCGCAGGGCGAGGAACCGTTCCTGCTGTGGCTCGACCCGGCTACTGGCGAGACTGTACACGAATGTCCCGCCTGCGTCACTAAAGAGCGTGCGCTGGTTGCTGATAGGTATCTCTACTTTTCCGGCGAGAGGCGCAATCAGAGCGGCCTCTACCGTATCCCCGCCGCGCCCGGCGCGATGGCCGCGGAGCGTTTGTTGGAAGGGCAGCTTTCTTCCTTCGCCATAACCGCCGGCAACATCTACGCCATCTACTCTACTACCCAACGCCAGGATTGGACTTTTGCCTGTTTGGATGCCCAAACTTTGGCGCCGCGCTGTTCTTACGTCTGGGAATGGGCTGACAAAGGCTATTGGCCGCGCCTGCTGGCCGTAGACCCGGAACGGCCTGAGTGCGTCGTTCTTGACCGCGATACCCGGCTCTGGGCATGGAACTGGCGCACGGCTGAAACCTTGTGGGAACACGCCTTCCCATTCTCTACAGATGTGCAAGCTCTGTTCCACACCCCTCGGGGGACGCTGCTCCATGCGGATCAAGGTGTGGAGGGGTTGGATCTCGTCACGGGCGCGCGCAGCGATGTGGGTCTGAGCGGAGACCGGGTGGAGGGGGCGTTTGTAGTGGGTGATTACCTCTTTACATCAAAACGATGGGAGGGTTCCCGCCTGTGCACTTGTGCGGCGATGCCCGATTCCGCCACCATTGGCGAGCTAACCTGCCCGGAGACCAAGCTGCGCGAGCTGCTGCCCGACCTGCTCACCGATCCGCGCGACGAGTTGGAGACCGCCTTCGGCAAGGCGCTCGGCCGTGGCAGCGTGGATACCCTCGCCAAGAGCGTGCGGCAGATCACGCGGATTGACCAGACGCACCAGAAGGTGAAGGCGTACCTCAAGGCGCTCAAAGCGGGTGAACTGGCCAATGGCCCGCTCGACTTCACGCCACTGGCTGAGCTTCATCGGGGCTTTTTCTTCTACACCGATCTGTTCGGCTTTGGGCCAGAGGAGCAGTTTTTCCCTGGGGTGCTCATGGCGGGTGAGTTTGGCGGCGTCGAATTCTACCTGATGTGGGATACGGGTCAGGTCATCTCGCTGCACCACGATGCCAGTTTCTCCGAGGTTGCCTCCGATGTGAGGGATGCAGTTGGGGAACGGGTGGGGGCCTTCGAGCAGCGTTTTGTGGAAGCGGGCAGCGCGCTGGATATTGCCCAACTCGTGCGTTTCCAGAGGGCTTTTGCGAACGTGAAAGACACGGGCGACCTCGCTCGCCTGGATCGGCGTGACTATCTCGGCCGGACCGCAGCAGCCTTCGGGTGGACGCTCAAACAATTGCGCCAACAATTGGACAAGCACTACCTGCCGCTGGAATTCCTCGGTATCCACGATGAGGAATTGGCTGTATTGGATGAAATGTTGAGGTAGAATCTGATTCTTGAGGAGTTAAGGGATGAGCATCTTTCCCGATTTTTTGCAAGGTTACGGCCCGCCGACACAGGCGCAGCTCGTGCCGGCGGAGATCATCGCTCGCTATCGCGGGAGGTTGCCCGATGCCCTGCTCGCCTTCTGGCAGGAGGTGGGCTGGTGCGCCTTCGGCGAGGGCCTGCTTTGGCTTGTTGACCCGGAACAGCTGGCCGATCCGCTGGCCGATTGGCTTGGTCACCGCGAGGCATTGGCTTTCTTGCGCACGGCCTTCGGCGACGTGCTGTTTTGGCACGAAGGTCAGGTCTATTACCTAGCTGTGCTGTATCAGCGCGTGCATCACCTCACCGGGCGGATGGACATTCTCTTCGAGGTGACATTGTGTGACGAGCGCTATTGGGACAACGCCCTGGACCGTCCCACCTACCGCCAGGCGCGGCAGCGCCTGGGCGCTCTCACTCGCGACGAGGTTTACGCCTACGTCCCCGCGTTGGCGCTGGGCGGCTCCGAGGACCCCGCTACCTTGCACAAAATCGCTTTACGGGAGCATCTGAGCTTCCTTGCACAGTTGCGTGGTTAGCGAGGCGTCCGTATGGAAATCCTACACATCCTTGAAGTTGAACTCTACGGCGTTAGCGGCATCCTGCCGGGGGCGATGGAATTTGCCACCGCGTATGAGGCTTACCGGCCGGGGCCAACCCTCACCACCTTTGTCTTTCCCGAAGGGGTTGAACTCGAAAGCGCGTTGGCCGATCTTGCCGCGCGCGCCCTGGTCTTCCAGCATATCTACACGTTCAAATTCCGCTGGGCGGAGTTGCTCGATTATCCCGGCTTTGGCTTCGGCCTGCCCTGTCTCTATGACGTGCTGTTTGGCGAGCAGGTCAACCTAAAAGCGCTCAGAAAGCGGGAGATGGCCCTGGACTATGCCAGCGGGCGGCTGGTCTTTGCCGCGCGCATCCGCGACGCTATCGCGCCCTTCATTGCCGGCGCACACTGGCGCGAGCTCGAATCCGCCGCCGGGCAGGCGTTCGCGCTGGAGGTGCAGGCCACCTTGCGCGATCCGCTGCTGATTCTTCAGCCCTTCGAGGTCACGGAGAACGCCCTATGTCCGGGCACTTACAGTCTGGTTTACGACGGGCGCGCGGTTATCAGCGAGCGGGACATCGAGACGCTGCGTCGCTGCGGGCTGTGCTACGCTGACCGGATGACGGTCAACGGTGTCACGCTACCGCGCCATCCCATGCCCCTGCTCGCGTCCGGTCGTTTGATGCACGCGCTACATCCGTTTCTCAAAGGCCGCGCCAAGGCCGAGTTCTCGGCTCTGTTGACGGCCTCGCATCCGCTGGCGCAAGCGGCAGATACGACTATCAACAACGTGGGAGGGCGGTGATGACGATGCTTCAGCTCATTCAGAACTTTGATCGCCTCTACCAGGAGCAAGTGCCATTGCGCTATGCCACCTTGCAGCCTGGTCACGACTTCGTGGCGGTGGATGAGCTCTGCGCACGCTTGCAGGTAGATTCTCTGCCGGAGGAGTACATCGCCCTATACCGCTGGAAAAACGGCCAGCAGGACTTGCCGGACGGGTGGGTGAGCGAGTTTGAGGAAGATGCCTGGTATGAGAGCGTCCCGCTCGATGATACGGGGCACTTTGTCTCCATCGAAAGCGCCATCAGTTTGGTTAGATTGTGGCGGGAGATCAAAGCGGGAAAAGCGGCGGCCAACCAGCCCTGCTATTGGAAAGAGGGCTTCATACCGCTGCTGGAAGAGCAAGCCTATGGCTTAGTCGTGGTGGACACGCGGGGCTATTTTGGCGGCAAGGCCGGGCAACTGCTCTACTTCGACTACAAGTGCGCCGATGGGTATACGGTCGTGCATGAGAGCATCGCCCGCTGGCTCGAAACCAACATCGCGTTGTTGGAGCGCGGCGTCTTCTTCCGAGCGGAGAGCATCAAGGACATCCAGACGCGCGTCCGCATCGGTGCCAAACTCAACGGCAAATATACCAAACGCTTTCAGAATCCGCTACCATTGGAGTGAATGATGGAAACGATTACTTTTTACAAAGTCAGTGCCCCTTACGGTTGGATGTCCAACTTCGCACCGTATCCTATCGAACTGGAGGGCAAGGTCTGGCCCACCAGTGAACATTACTTCCAGGCCAGCAAATTCCCCGGCTTGGATCACGCGGAGGCCATTCGCCAGCAGCGCTCACCCATGATTGCCGCGCGGATGGGACGCAGTCGCGAGTACCCGCTCCGCGCCGATTGGGAAGACGTCAAGGAATCTATCATGCACGCGGCAGTGCTGGCGAAGTTCACCCAACACGCCGATTTGCGCGCCCTACTGCTGAAGACGGACGACGCGCTGCTGGTAGAGCATACCGCCAACGATAGCTACTGGGCCGATGGCGGCGATGGCAGCGGCCTGAATCGCCTGGGCGTGATTCTGATGGATGTGCGCGCGCAGTTGCGGACGCAGTTGCGGGCGCAATTGCGTAACGCTGAGGACAGGAACAGTTGTCCGTGAGCAATTTCAACAACCAACTTCAAACCTATCTGGCGCAACACCGCATTGACGATTTTAGGCTCGTGCGTTACGTCTACCTGCTGCACGATACTGCTGATCGTTTTCTGTTGGTCAAAGCAATAACAGACAATTTTCCGGTGCAAATGTTCGGTGAGTGTTGGCAGATTTTGTCGGATAGCTATTATGCCTGCGATATGTTGGATGCCGATGTGCTGGAAACGGCGCGCGAGGTCATCCAACAGTTCACCAATCTGAGCGCCCTGGATTTACTGCTGGCGCAAGTGCTGCCGGGCGGCGACTACCCGAAATTCGGCAAGTATCTTGCCCTGTTCTTCTATGCCCATGTGGAAGATGGCGCGGCCTTTGAGTTCTGGTCTGATTATCACACCGAGGCTCTCTGGTTGCCCCGTGAGGCAGCGCTGGCGCAAGTGGAAGTCGCCGAAGATCGGCAATTCCTGGCGAATTTGCGCTTGCCGGTAATGTCGCTGTTTTGAACTGGATGCTACAAAATCTTACAATGAAAACCACTGGAGGCTTTTGCGCGTTGGAATACTTTTCTTGCGGAGATGATACAACATGTGTAAACGTATAACCTTTCTGTTATTCCCTGTGCTTGCTCTGGCGGCTTGCGCGTCAACCGGAACGCCTCCTGCGCCCGACGACCCACTTCGCGTGAGCTGCGCGCCGGCAATTGGTGATGGAGACGCACTGGTTGTGAGTGTGATCATCGAGAACGTCTCGGACGACACGCTATACCTCTTCGATATCTCACGCATGCCCTATCTGCTGGAAGAGGGCAGTGACCTGCTGATTCTTTACGGCGTCAACCCGCCCGATCCCAATGTGGACTACTTTTTCATTGAAATCCCCACGACCAAAGCCCTGCCGCCGGGCGCGCGGGTGGAAGGCGAGATCGGCCTCACCCCCTTGCGCCTGGGCGACCATTACAGCCTGCCCCGCGAGCGCAACTCGGTGGTGATGCGTCACGGCGCGGTCACGGTGCAATGCGCGGTGGGCTGGGGCTACACGCCCATTCTTTCCCCGCATGAGGAGCAGAGCGTGCAGAATATCACTCAGCTGCTGGAGTGGCAGCACCTCAGCCAGGCTGAGGCCATCCAGGTGCAGTTTCCGTAAAGCGAAAAGGAGCGTGAACCTATGTCCGGTGGTATGCGATTCCAAGATTTTAACTTCAAGTTGGCTGTGATTGAGAGGCTCATGTACGAGCAGGGCGTCCTTAAGCCGCCTTTTGATGTCTATGAGTTTGTTAAGGGTTATGCAGCGCGCCAGATAGACATCGAAGAAGAGGGTTACGACATCATCCCTGAAGTGCGGGCGTATTTCGAGCAACTTGAGATTCCGGCGGAACTGTTGCCTCGCATCGAAGAGATTAACCAGGATGGCGGTGACACCATCTATGGGCAACTCTGCCCATTCTGGGACGGCGAGGATGATGTGTTCAACATTCAATCGGCAGAGGATGCTGCTTTGTTGCCCAATCTCAGATCGGTGACGCTGTTTTATGATGAAGATCAGCGGATTCTCCAAGAGTTCCGGCAGCGCGGAATTGCGGCAGAATGGCTTTAGCGCGGAAAATCGAACCGCAAATAGGAGGTTGGAAGATGCAACAACTCTGGCAACGCTTGGCCCACTGGGGGCGACCTGTCTGCTCGGCATTACCTTCAACCCCGGCGCGCGCGGGAACGAGATCGCCGCCGCCGAAGCCAAATTGGGGTTGGTGTTCCCTGCTGACCTGCGCGAGTACCTGTTGCTTGCCAACGGTGAGCGATGGAATTCGGCCGGCTTTGTCGGCAACTGGCAGCTTCTGGAACTCAAATTCATCGTGAATGAGGCGCAGTTTATGCGAAAGATGGTAGAAGAAGGGGCTTTCGGTGATAATACCAACGATGCCACACCCACTATCAAGGGTCTGTGGTGGAATCCGCAATGGATTCCCATCGTCACCAGCGGTAGTGGGCACTTCTTCTGTGTAGATCTCGACCCCGGTCCGGAGGGGACGGTGGGGCAGATCATCTTCTTCCTGCACGATGATGGGGGGCGGTATCTCGTTGCCCCTGGTCTGCGCGCCTGGTTTGCGCGTCTCGCTGAGGATTTCGAGCGCGGTCTGTACGAGATCGTCACCGATGAAGACGGTTACCAGCACTTCAACAGCCACGCGCTGCTGTGGTCGAGTCTGGAGGGACGGACTCTCTATAATCCATTGCCAGAGAACGTGTGACGTAAAACTGCTGCGGAAGCGTTTGCAGAGGTGGAATCGAGTGGTGCGTTATGGGATGTGAAATGAAAGCGATACGAATTGCGAATATGCGCAGAGCGTTATTGTCTCAAGTTTATTTGCTATTGCTCGCTATCAGCCTGTGCTTGAGCGCGTGCCAGGCAGAACCGACCACACTCGTGACCTGCCCGCCGCCGCCGAATGTGACCTTTCCCGTTGACATTAGTCTTATCACGCCCCTGCCGATGCCTTTGGGCCAGTTTTTGGGACGCACGCGTGCGCAAAACGAAGTGCTGCTCACGCCGCAATCGGAGCAGGTATTGACCGGTTGGGTGACCTATGCACCGGGCTTCAGCCTTCGCTATCAGGGTGGGCAGGCCGTGGCGCTCAAGGCCACGCTCGATACCGGCGTGCTGTGGCAAGAGATCATTGCTCACGCCGGTTTTCAGCCCGCTGCTGCGCCAGATTGCCGGGACGATGTCTGTCGTTGGGAAATGGGCGAGTTGTGTTACGCTGCCACTCCTCTTGCCGCGACTTGGAATAGTGTCACAGGTGAGCTTCACGTCTGGCAGGCGACGGGCGGGATGTCTGGATGGTTGCTCGCAGGTGTGTTGGGGACCGCGCTACTGGCTTGGGCTTTGCTGTGGCGTTGGAAAGCGCGTTCGAAATAGGGGGGGGAATCCAATGTGGCTAATCGTTTCACTGTTGCTCATTTTGCCTTTGATCGCCGAAGCGGTTGTGACGACTTTTGTCCTGATGGTCATGCTCAACGGCTACACTGGCTTACCGGATACGCTGGTCAACATCTACCTGGCGAGTGCGGCGGCGTTGATCCCCGGTCTGGCTCTCGGCGCGGGCTTTGCGGCGCAAAAGTGGGCCGCTTCACGTTCCATTCCTCTGTGGACTAGCTGTAGCCTGAGCGGACTTGTGGTTCTGGTGTTATATCCGCCTTTCCTGATTGTGCTGACCTTTGGGTTGCTGGCCGTGTTCGGGATGCTATAAATGCGCTCCTCTGCTTTGCGTTTCCCTAGCAGCCTCCTGGAAAACGCTCATCGCGTCTACCTGGGTTTGCTCCCGGCGTTGGCGACGTTTGCCATTCTGCACCAGTACGGGCATCCGGCACCCTTTTGGCTTTTTCTGGGAGGCACGGTCGCAGTTTCGGTATACCTTGTTGCTGTCGCCTACTACACCCCGCCGCCGGACTCTGTAACCCAGGGGGTGCTCGTGCTGCTGGATGGCCCACTGTGGCTGTTAGCGGCCCAGATCACCCACGCGCGCCCCATGCTGGCGCTCGGCTTTTCTGTGGAGACCTTTGTGCTGGAAGGCAGCGCCGTGTGGCTGGCGATTTTGTGGCTGGCGTTTGCCTCGCCTCTACTCACGCGTGGCCAACGCTGGGCCTCGGTGGGGTTGATGCTTATCGCAACGAGCGTCATCGGTGCGCTGGCGTGGCCCTACCTGCAAGCCACCTTCGGCGCAGGGCTGCGCGGATTCTGGCTGCTGGCCGGTATCCTGCAAGCTGTAATCGTGCGCGTCAAGGCATTGGGGCGTAGCCCGCGCAGCGCGCGCGACACGGACGCGAGTATCCTCTACATCGTAGGCTGCATCGGCGTCTGGATTGCCGCGCTGAGTTTGGGTATCGTCCTACATGGAGAATAAGGGTTTGAGTGATTTTGTGCGGTGTGGCTGCACCACACCGCACAAAATCACTTTTTTCTACGCCCCGCTGGGGCGTTTGAGATTGTTGCTCCCAGCATGAGATGCACCCGGTGTAATGGGTGTGTTTCAACTTGGGGGAAAAAGCGAGCCGATTATCATGGAAATGCCTTTCTTTGAGTGATTTTTCGCGGCGGTGTGAAACTCCGCCGCGAAAAATCACCTTTTTATGCACCCCTACGGGGCACTTGAGATTGTCACCCCAGATTTGGAACGCACCCCGTGCACTCGGCGATTATGCTGCATGGAGTTTTGATGTAGAATAGCAATATCCCGCGACCTTGAGGTCGTGATTGGGGGAAGAGGAATGACAACCAACGAAGCAACCTGTATAGTGCAGGAGAAAACCTCACAGGCGGTAGATTTGTTGCAGGCACAGGGCCTGGATCTCTGGCTCACCTTTGTGCGGGAGACAACGCAGGTGAAGGACCCGGTGTTGGATTTGATTCTGGGTTTTCACCTGACGTGGACCTCAGCCTTGTTGATCAGCCGTACGGGAGAACGCATTGCCATCGTGGGACGCTATGATGTTGCCAATGTAGAACGCCTGGGGGCATACACGCAGGTGCTGGGTTATGATCAGTCCATCCAACCGCAGCTGCTGGAGACGCTGGCGCGCCTCGATCCGCGCGCCATTGGCGTCAATATGTCAGAGCACGATCCATCTGCCGACGGGCTTACCCATGGGATGTTCCAGGTGCTTTCACGGATGCTGGCGGGAACTCCGTATGGGACACGGTTAGTCTCGGCAGGACACCTGATCGGCGAGTTGCGAGGACGAAAAACGGCGTCGGAGCTGGCACTCATCCGTGGGGCTATTGCAAGCACTGAGGAGGCGTTTCAACAGCTCGCGCCGCGGTTGCGTCCGGGTGTGAGCGATCTTGAGGTGGCTGATTTTCTGCACGGTTATGCCGCAGAGCGCGGATTTGGTTTTGCCTGGGAGCGGGAGTATTGTCCTGTGGTGACAGTCGGTCCAGGAGCGGCGGTGGGACATGCCATGCCTGCAGGGCTGCGTGCGGAAGCCGGGTCACTGATCCAGGTGGATTTTGGGCTGGCGCGGCAGGGTTTTGTGGCGGATTTGCAGCGTACCTGGTATTTGCGACGTCCGGGAGAGACGACGGCGCCGGAGCCGGTGCAGCACGCCTGGACGGCGGCGCGCGCGGCGCTCGAGGCGGGGCGAGCGACGCTTAAACCGGGCGCCAAAGGTTGGGAAGTGGATGCCGCGGCACGGGCTGCGCTGGTGACGGCGGGTTATCCAGAGTATTTGCATGCCTTTGGACATCACGTGGGGCGCACGGCGCACGATGGCGCCACGGTCCTGGGACCGCAGTGGGAGCGCTATGGGGAATCTATCAACGGCGTGATACAGGAAGGGAATGTCTTTGCTATTGAGCTTGGTGTGAGTGTGCCCGAATATGGCTACATCGGTTGTGAGGAAAATGTGGTTGTGACCGGTAGCGGTGCGGAATACCTCAGTGTCCCACAAGAGAACCTCTGGTTGATTTAGAATCCGGTGAACAGGCAGCGGTGGCGGCACAGATAAGTGCCGCTACCGCTGTTGTTTTGTGAGTCCCCTAAGAGCCAGGCTGGAGTCTGGCGATCCCATTGGCGCAGGTAAGCGCTGCCACCACTGCCGTTTGGAGGGCGTGGGGGTCAGGCGCCAAAGCGCTGGCGGAGGTAGGTCACGACCTGCCCATCAATCCAGTCAGTTTCGCCATCCCAGCGCTCTTCGAGATTCTCCGTCCCCACCAGGGCGCGCAACGCCTGGCGCGTTGCGGCGTCGAAATGCCCGGTGAGTGGACCTGTATAGTGCCCGGTGCGCTGCATCAGGGCTTGCGGTTCGCCCGCAACCTCTGTGAGGGGGATGCCGTTGGCGGGATCCACGGCGCCAAAGTAGAGGTGGTGCAGCTCAACCAGAGCCTGTAAGCGGCGTATGGGTTCGGGGTCGTCATCCACGCGCAGGTCGAGGTAGCGGTCGTTATCGCCGCCATAACCGCCGCCAGTGCGCACGACCAGCACGCCCGCTGCCTGCCGCCCGCGTTTGTCGCCGCCTGCCGCCTGTCCTGCTGCGAGTGCCTCGACCAGCCAATCGGCGAGCTCGCCGGGACCGCCGCGCACCGCTTTGAAGCGCGCCGCCATTGCCTCAACCGTTCCGGGCACCAGGATGTTTCCCTGGCATGCGAAGCCCTCGCCAACAAGGTGCCCCGCCCAGGCATAGCATTCCTCACCCGTGTAGGCTGCCGCATGTCCATCTTTATCTACCATGCCAACCTGTCGCCGTGCTCGCTGGGGGTCGGAGGCGATGAGTTGCTGGATGGTATCCTGGGCTGACGCGCCTGTTGCCATTAGCGCCAACCCACGCGCTCCGTAGGTCACGTTGGCGTGGGACTGAGTCGCCACGGCGCCGGCACCTGCCTGCGCCCAGGAGACCACTGCTCCTGCGGCGAGGAATTTCGACTGTACTGCAACGCCCCATTCCTGGCGTTGTGGATCAAAGGCGACGATGGAAAAGGTAGCAATGCGTTTCATGGTCTGTCCTTTCCGGTGATATAGAGCGCGGTTTGGGTACAGGTGCAAGGTGTTTAGCGAATGGCGGCTGAAATGGCTGCACGAATGCCTTCCTCAGGTGCTTCATAGCCCCAACCGATTTCGTTGTCGTTGATGTAAATCGCGCGGGCGCATTGGCATGCGAGAAAGGTCTCAGGATTCTCTGCCTGATATTCACGTAGGATGACGGCGTTGCCGAATTCCCTCACCACTTTGCGCACTCGCTGCGCCTCGATGCTGCTCGTCGGGCAAAAGGCGTTCCAGAACAGGGTGATGACGACTTTTCCGGGCACGGCTTCGAAGTGAAATTGCGGCTCCAGCAGCTGCGGCGGGGCAGCATCGGGCTCAAATGGTTTCCAGAGCAGCGCCTCAATGCCACGGCGCTGTACCGCCTCGTAGCCTAAATGCTCGAAGAATCGCGCGGGCATGAACCAGAAATCATCTTTCCAATAGTAAGCGGGCACCACCAGCGCCTTGTACTGGCATGCCCGCGCCTCGGCTTCGCAAGCCTGCACGAGCTGTGTTCCCGCACCCTCTTTCTGCGAATCGAATTTGACGAAGAGGCACGGGAGCACTGCCAGTTCGTGCCCCAACGGTCCCCAGGGGCTGAGTTCTATCGGCGCGAGATGAGCAAAGCCCACAGGCTTGTCTTCCAGCAGGGCAACCTTCGTGCGAACGCCTTCGGCGTGGTGCTCGCGCAGCCACGCAAGCCTGGGAATGCCTGCCGCATCATTCTCCGGTGATTCGTTGACGTGACTACAGGTGGCGACGAAGGCTTCGTCTTCAGGTTGCATGTCCCGAATCGTTATCTGTTGCATGCGTTCCTCACCTCCGTGATGCTATTCCAGCTGCAGTTCCTCTTCCAGCAAGTAGTGGCTGAACCAGGTAAGATTTTGGTGCAGGATGGCGTGATTTTCGCGCGGGCGGGTGATGGGATGTCCCATGCCGGGGAAGATGAAGAGCTCCACGGGCACGCCCATTTCCTTCAAGCCGCGGTACAGTTCCAGGGCATTGGAGAGCGGCACGCGGCGGTCCTCGGAGCCGTGTTGGATGAGCATGGGGGTGGAGGCGTCCGCTAGATTGCTGATGGGTGAGGTTTTGAGGTACCGTTCCCGATCGCGGAAGGGCGAGCTGGAGAGGTAATCCAGGGTGAAATGGGGGATGTCGTTGCTGATGTGATAGGTGTACCAATCGGAGATGCCCGCTCCCACCGAGACGGCTTTGAAGCGTTTGGAGTGTAACCCGGCAAAGGCGGAGATATAGCCGCCCTGCGACCAGCCCATGCAGCCCACCCGTTCTGTGTCTATCCAACCGAGCTGGTCGAGATGGTCAATGGCGCTTTCGAGATCCCACAGGTCTCCGACGCCCAGGTTATCCACGTTTAGCTCCATGAAAGCCTGTCCCCGCCCGACCGACCCGCGGTAATTCGGTTCGACAACCAGGAATTCCTTGTGCAGGAACTGTGCGGCGGGATAGTAGCCCCAGTTATCGTCGCAGAACAGGTATTCAGGGGAGAACCAGGAGGGACCTCCGTGCACGATGAAGACGAGCGGGTATTTCTTTTGCGGATCGAAGTTAGACGGCTTGCGCAGCACGCCTTCAATTTCGGTGCCGTCTTTGCTGGTCCAGCGGGTGGTTTCGGCGGTCCCCAAATCCCAGTCTTCCACGGCGCGCCCGAAATCGCTGATTTTGCGAGGCTGACCCGCCAACCCATCCGGGGTGAGATCCACGATAAAGGCATCGGGATAGGCGCGGGTGTTGGCGCCTATGAAAGCCAGGCGCCCGCTTCTGGAGACATTGAACCCGGTCCAGGCAGCGTAGAGGTCGCCCAGGTCGAGAGGGCTAACCTGCCCATTTGTACCGAAGCGCGCCAGGCGAATACGGGTGCTATCCACGTAGGAGCCGATGATACCGAAGGAGGTCCAGTAAACATCCATGACTTCCTCATCGAGAGCGGCGGAGATGTTGTGCATGGCAGCGAGGAGCGTTTCTGCGTCCGGCGCCTGCCGGGCGGTGGCGGCATCCACAGTCCAGAGGTCGGTTTGGGTGTACATCTTATTGTCGCGCGCCTGATAGCTCAGGAGCAGCTGGCTCCCATCCGGGGAGACCTGTGTGATGGTGGTGTCGCGAGGGAGCGGCAGTTTGATGAGCTCGCCCATGTAGGAGACGTCCGCCTTTGTTTCCTCATCTTCGCCTTCGTCTTTGTCTTCGTCTTCGTCTTCATCTTCGTTCTCGGCTTCGTCGTTTTCTGGCTTGTTCTCCGTGGTTGTTTCATCTGTGGAGGCTTTAGCCGCCTGCTTTTCCTGTTTGCGGTGCAGGTATTCGGCGAGCGCCGCCGGGGCATCGAGGCGGAGGGCATATGAGCTGGTCTCGTGAGAGTAGACGAGGTCATCGCGGGGCCAACAGTTGAGATAGACAAAGTTACCGGCAGGTGAGGGAATGACTTTTCTGATAGAGAGGGGCTGAGGAAGCAAGCGGCTGAGTTCGATGACAGGCACGGTTAGGTTTCCCGCCTCATCTTCGGTAGCAGCTCTGAGCTGCGCCTGGTATTGGCGCAGCTCTTCAAATCCGATGTAGTAGAGCGCGCTGGCGCTGTCGTCATGTTCGAAGTGCGTGTATTTGCCGAAACGACTGGTCCGTGGCTTGCGTTTTTCGCGTTCGGGATGGGACGCGAGGAAAAGCATGCCTCCGGTAAAAGGTGCGAACCAGTCCACGCCGGTTCTGTGATGTGTGACCTGCCAGGCCTGACCGAAGAGCCTTTCGTATAGCCAGACCTGGGGCCTATCGTCATAATCCGGTCCGGTCCAAAGGAGGATGAGGGTGTCCTTATCGAGCCATTCCATCTGGAAGACGTAGCCTGTACGGGTGAGGGGAGTAGTTACGCCGTCGGTCAAATCGTGAATGTAGCAGAGGCGCTCGTATTGATTGTCATTCCAGTTGGTGCTACGGGTGAGTAGTGCAACCCGGTCGCCCTCAGGTGCGGCTTTGGCGGAGAATGGGATATCCAACATCACCATATCCCGCAGGGCGGGCTGGAATTTGGGGGTCTGGGGTGCTTCGACAGTTTCAGAGGTCATGTTTGTGTTCTCCTGTATCTATCGTGCTGACTCGGGAATTCTACTCTTGTTTTAGGAAAAGCGCAATCAGATTCAAAAAGGGGGTGCGTTCCAAATCTGGGGAAAAAGCGAGACGACTATCATGCAAATACCTTCTCTTTGATTGATTTTTGGCGGTGGGGCAAAGCCCCACCGCCAAAAATCAATAGCAATCAACTCTCTGCGCCTTTTTCTGCAGGAGTGATTTTCGTGAACGGGGGCGCAGCCCCCGTTCACGAAAATCACAAAAAGAACTGCCCTCTGCGCCCCTTTGGCACGCTCAAGTGTCTAAACGTATGGCCTCACCCAGCCGACCGCGGTTGAGTACAACCGCTTGAACTTCCCAATAAGCGGCAGCCTTTGTCCTAGGGATTTCGTAGCAGGTCGCTGACCGAAACCACGCTGCGCGCCTCACGCACCATCTGAAGCGGGAGCAAGGCATTCGCCCGGGGTTG
>JAFGFB010000286.1 GCA_016931315.1 Anaerolineae bacterium | reverse complement strand
CGCCTGCCGTGGCTGCTACTGCAACAGTGAGGGTGCGCATGACGGCAACCCCATCCTCGGCGACAACAGCTGAGGCTAAGTCTATCTCTACGCCCACGACTACAGCACCCTCCGCGACGCCGGATACGGGCCTCGGAGAAGTTCTGCTTATCGTGGCTGCCGGATTATTGGCTGCATTGGTGATATTCGCCCGAAAGTTACGCCAGGCTTAGGTTTCTCGGAATTTGATGCCGGGACACGGGGATGTATTGGCCCGTGTCCCGGTTTTGATGAATCATCAATCTGTAAAAACACTCACAGAAATTTCGACTTCAGTTGCCTTTCATCATGGCAGGTGATGGGAACGCTGAACCGTTACAATTGGCAGGAAGGTGATGTATGGAAGGGCTTTGTGGTAAGGGAATCTGGTTAGCGCACTCGTATGATTTGCAACGAGCTGTCGAGATGGCGACCCGGATGGAAGCTTCGCATCTGCTGGTGAAGACCGGACATGGACCGCATTACTTCCCAGAGTCGGCGCGCGGGCTTGCAGGGCGCATTCGTTCGTTGGGCTTCCAACCCTTGGCCTGGGTTCACATTACCGACCGTGTGCCTGAGGATGCTCTTTGGGCCGTACTGCAATCGCTGGAGTTGGGATACGAGGCTGTGGTACTCTATTTGGGCGCCGCGTTGTTGACGGGTCGGCAACTTCAACCGCTGGCTAAGGCGCTAGAAGAGGCTGAAATCCCTGCTTCGAAGTTGTTGGTCGCGACGCCACCCCCGGCGCATTTGCCCGACCGTGCTGCGCTTGAGGTTCTGGCGCCGTTGTGTCAGGGAGGGTGGATGCCGCTGTGTTTCCCTCTCTGGGGACGCCGCGCGGAGGAGCTCATCGAAGAGGATGTTTATCAGGCGCTTCCTGAGTTGAGCCTGATGTGGGGTCGCACCCCCGAGGTCTATCCCACGCTTTCGCCGCAATTTTCACGGCAGGCTGATGCGCTCTTTCTGCCTGAGGACCTTATTCCCTGGATTGAAGTTGTGATGCGGCACGGGGTGGATTTCTTCAGCGTGTATCATGCTGCGCTCACTGAAAAAGCGTTATGGCCCATTTTGCAGACAGTGACCGTGCGCTGTCAGACGACAGCCGTTTCAGTTGTTGCGCCGGAAAATCCCGGTGTGGTCCTACCGCAACCGGTTTATGTCACCGTGAACGCTAATGACACCGTTTGGGGGATCATCTCGCGGCATAGCTTGACCCGGTCGAAGTTTTGGGAATGGAATGGCCATCTTTGGGATAGCCGTGGATTGCCGCGCGACGGCGACTACCTGCAAGCCGGTTGGCGTATTCGTATCAAATAGATTTCCAGAGTTGTCGTTGCCTTTCTTGGGGTCTGTGGTATAATCTCACTTCGCTGCCGGTTTCGAGCGGCAAATTAGTAGGGAGAAAGTGATATGAATCTGGTTGAATCTCTAGAACGCCAGTTACAGCCGAATCCGGCTATTCCAGAACTGCGACCTGGTGATACCGTCAAGGTTTTCGTGCGCATTGTTGAAAGTGGACGTGAGCGGGTACAGCCTTTCCAGGGAACATTGATTCGTATGCGAAAGGGTGGCGCAAACGCCAATTTCACTGTACGGCGTATTGCCTCTCACGGCGTCGGCGTCGAGCGCACCTTCTTGCTGCACTCCCCGCGCGTGGAGAAGGTTGAAGTGTTGCGGCACTCCAAAGTGCGCCGGGCACAGCTCTATTTCCTGCGCGATTTGCGGGGCAAGGCTGCTCGACTGAAGGAAGCGCGCAAGTAACCTTTACGGTTGATCATGCGACCCCTTATCGGTATTACTGGGCGGAAGGATACTTCCGCCCGTTTGGTTAATAGCCAGATGGTCTCAGTAGGTGAGACATATATCCACGCTGTACACCGTGCTGGCGGCACGCCGGTTATTCTTCCGCCCATATTGGCGGAAGTGGACTGGGTGTCTCTGGTTGCGCGCCTGGATGGCATTTTGTTGTCCGGGGGCGAGGATATTCATCCCCGTTACTATGGGCAGACTCCGGAAACCTGGCTCGGCGGCGTGGATGAGGTGCGAGATGATTCCGAGTTGGGGATGTTGCGCGTTGCTTTAGAGGCGTGCAAACCTATTCTGGCTATTTGTCGTGGGCACCAGGTGCTCAACGTGGCTTTGGGCGGGACGCTCTACCAGGACCTTGCGGCGCAGGTTCCAGGAGCCTTGGACCATGCTTTTCTGATGAGCCGCTCGCTGGAGCAGAGCGTTCATGGCGTGATATTGGAAACTGGCAGCCTGGTGGAACGGCTGTTGGGCGGTTGCGCCTTCTCGGTGAATAGTGCGCACCACCAAAGTATCCGGACGGTCGGTGCGGGGTTGCGCGTTGTGGCGCAAGCTGCCGATAGTGTGATTGAAGCTGTAGAACTGGCGGACTACCCTTTTTGCATCGGGGTTCAGTGGCATCCGGAGGCTATGGTGCGCTACGATTCAACTATGATGCCACTTTTTGAGGGCTTAGTCGAAGCCGCGCGTGGAGTTGCTCAAGACTGTTTTTGAGGCCCACGAAGCGAGCCTCAAAAACAGTAACAAACACTTTGTCTGTTTGCCTTACCCTGCTATACTGTTACTGGTGAATGTCGGCTTTAGGCTTGTGGCGCACCAGACCCCAGTGGTTTCCCCTGTTTGAAGGCTTCTAATTGCGTTTCCAACTCGGCCCGGCGGGCCTCGGCAGCAGCTTTGCCCTCTTCGATGAGCCGATTGACATAGTCCTGTGCTCGATGCTGCAACTCTGGTCCCGGAACAGGTGTGAGCAACAAAGCCAGGCTACCGCCAGTGACCAAACCTACCAATAAGCCCGCGATAAATGACAGCGCTTTGCGCATTCTTTGCCTCCTTCTACATGATGGTGATTTGATACTGCCATTATAAACCCATCTTGAAGGTGATGCAATTCACCTTCAGCATGGGGTGCGTTTCAAAATGGGGGTGAAAATCTCAGGCGTCCCGTAAGGACGCAGGGAAAAATCAATCAAAGAGGAGGTATTTGCATGCGAGTCATCTTGCTTCGAAAACGAAGCGCCGCTCTACCTTTTCTCGGTTGCCAACAAAACGATTAACCAGGAACTCCAGCCGCTTTTGCCCTCTTTAGTGGTGCATGCCTCAATTTTTAGGGTCGTCACGGGTGCTCCGGTTGGCATTTCGATGTAGAGATTGTACAGTTGCTCCGGTTCAACATGGAAATCGGCATATCCTGAACCCTGGGCGGGGCGTAAGCCGGTGAAGGCGTGGTCGGCGCCGCCGGTCCAGAGCAACCAGATTTCCCGCCCTGGAAGGCCATTTATTTGCTGGCGCTCGCGTCCACGCAGGGTCACGGTAACGCTTTCCGTCAGTGAGATAGCGATGCGTGGTTCCGGTAAGCAAGATTTGACTGTCTGGGAGATGGTGTAGGGCGGCGGCAGCGGTGTGGGTGTCGGCAGAATCACATGGGGAACCGGCTCCGGCGTCGGCGCTTTGGTCGGAGTGAGCGTGGGCTGAATGGCTGTGGCGGTAGCTGTGGGCGTTATGGCGACAGGCGTTGGTGTTGGGGTGAAGAGCAGCACTTCATCCGAAGCATAGATGCGTATCGCCGCATTATTGGCGCCATACGCCTGAGCCAGGGTCGCCAGGCGCTGTAGCACTGGCAAGGGACGTCCCGAAGCCACTGCCGAATCCAGTGCCTGCGTCAGCGCGCTTTGAATCTCGTCCGGCGGCAGGTCTTTCAGCCGCAGGTGCGCGCGCGTCAGGTCGCCTTCATTCCCATAAGCGAGACCCGTCATGCGCACCCAATCGGCGCGGAAATCTTCGCGCATGAGGGGCGGGTAAGTGTCGTAGAAAGCTACCGGTTTGAGCACCCAAGTGTAAACCAGACCGGCTATCAATCCCCCCACCAACCCGGTAAGGAGCCAGACCCACCCGCGCTTCATCATGGGGTTGTTCCTTCGAGGTAGGTGTGCATTGCGGGGGTGTCTATCCCGAGGTCTTGTGCCAGTTCAACAAAAGGTTCCAGGAAGGTGCGAGAAGCCCCCTCAGTCATCCAGGCTTCGATTTGCGTTACCAGCTGTGGAAACGGAGCGCTATCTCCCATGACCGTAAGGCGGGCACGCGCCTGCGGCAGGTCTTGCTCTACCTGATAGGAGAGCGCCACCAGGCGGAAGTATTCATCCCGGTAATCGGCGCGTAATTGGGCAGGACTGGTATCGTAATACTGCACGGGCCAAAGACCCCATCCAAACAGGAAGCCGAGTCCCAGGCCCAGCAGAATGCCGATAAGCAGCAGCCAACCGCGTTTCATCCCATAAGGTCCTTAGCGTAGGCAAACAAAGCTGGGGCGCCGCCGGTGTGCCAGAAGAGCACCCGTTGGGTTGAGGTGAACTCCCCGCGCTTGACGAGGTCCAGCAATCCTCCCAGAGCGCGCCCGGTGTAGACCGGGTCTACGAACAGCCCCTCAGTGCGTGCGGCAAGACGAATGGCCTCACGCTCGACATCGGTGACAATGCCATAGCCCTGCCCGAGATAAGCGTCGCGCACATCGAAATCTTCGCTTTTGAGGGAAAAATCCAGGTTTAGGAGGGCAATCGTCTCATTGGAGAGTTTTTCCAGGTCTTGTGTGAAGGCGGGGGCTGGCTCTGCGATACTGATGCCCACAACGCGTGTAGGCAGTTCCAGTGCGCGTGCGCCGACTGCCATTCCGGCTTGTGTGCCGCCGCTGCTGCTGGCAAATACAATCGCGTCGAACTCAAAGCCCAGTGCACGTGTTTGCGCACTTAGCTCTGCAATCGCCGCCACAAAGCCGCAGGCGCCCAGCGCCGAGCTGCCGCCGTAAGTGATGACATAGGGGTTGTGCCCTTCCTGGCGAAGCGTTTCTGCTTCCGAATAGAGGGTTTTTAGCGCGGAACGCTCTCCTGCCCACCGTACTTCGGCATTGAGCAGTACATCGAGAAGATAATTGCCTTCTGGTTCGAGCGGCGGATTGCCGCGCAATACCAGCACGCAGGGCAACCCTAGCATAGCCGCTGCTGCCGCAGTTTGCCGGGCGTGATTGGATTGTTGAGCGCCGGTAGTCATGATTATGTCTGCCTGCTGTCGTAACGCCTCGGCGAGCAGAAAGGTAAGCTTGCGGACTTTGTTGCCTCCCAAGCCCAATCCGGTCAGGTCGTCGCGCTTGATCCAGAGTTCAGGCCCTCCCAGGGCTTGGGAAAGGCGCGGTAATGGCGCGAGTGGAGTGGGCATCTGGCCCAATGCGAGTGGGTGAAGTGCTTCCAGGCGTTTGATGAGTGTTGAATACTCCATGATTTTTGACCTCCACGAGCTTCGATTGTGATCTGCAAATGTATGATACATCCGAATAGCGAAGTGGACAACCTGGATCCTGGATCCGGATTCGGATTTTATGTGACAGAAGGGCTTTCGAAGCAGGTCGCTGACCGAAATCGCGTTACGCCCCACACATTGCCTTTGAAGCGGGAGCGAGGCATTCGCCCGGGGTTGACGAAGCGATCAATTCGTACAACGAGCCTTACAGGTGGCGCAGAAGCCCGCTGAACTGCTACGAATGCCCCAGAACGCGTGCTCTTTTCTTACGGCTTGCTTAGGGTATACTAAAGAAATCCGGGTATCCGATACCTTTAGGGAGTTTATGGCCCTTGCGCGTATTGATGCTTTCCAAAGCCTGTATTGTAGGGGCTTACCAACGAAAACTTGAAGAGCTGGCTGCAGTGCCTGATTTGGACCTGCTGGTTGCTGTGCCTGCGTACTGGCGTGATGAGCGGGGCGTGACCCCATTGGAACGCGCCCATACTGTGGGATACCGGCTTGAGACGTTGCCGATGGCTTTTAATGGCAATTTCCACTTGCATTTTTATCCCACCCTGGGCTCCTTGCTCAAGCGCGAACGCCCCGATATTGTGCACATTGATGAGGAGCCTTATAACCTGGCGACTTATCATGCGAATGTTCTGGCGCGGCGGCTAAAGGCTAAGACGTTGTGGTTTTCGTGGCAGAATTTACTTAGGAATTACCCGTTCCCCTTTTCCGCCATGGAATGCTACAATCTGCGGCACGTGGATTATGCGCTCATGGGTAGTCAAAGCGCAGCACGAGTCTGGCTGGAAAAAGGATATCGTGGGGCTTTCTCGGTCTTGCCGCAATTTGGTGTGGACCCGGAAATCTTTTGCCCGCCCATTGCGCCGCGTCCTCTCAGCCCAGTACACCTGGCTTATGTTGGACGGTTGGTGCCGGAGAAGGGCGTAGATCTGTTCATTGCAGCCCTGCAAGGACTGGATGGCGCCTGGCGGGCGACAATTCTGGGAAGCGGTCCGGAGCGCGAGCGACTGATGGCACAGGCGCAATCTGCCGGTATCGCTGACCGGATCGAATTCCGTCCCCCTTTACCTTCAACTGAAATGCCCGGTTTTTATCAGCAAGTGGATGTTTTGGTGTTGCCATCGCGCACACAGCCGAACTGGACGGAGCAGTTTGGGCGGGTGCTCATCGAAACGATGGCGTGTGGCGCTGTCGCGGTGGGCGCGGATTCAGGCGAAATCCCGGTGGTGATTGGCGATGCCGGGATTGTGTTCCCCGAAGCGGATGTACCGGCGCTTCGGGAACGGTTGGCGCAATTGATGCGCGATGGCGCGTTGCGGGCGTCCCTGGCGCAAGCAGGGCGGGCGCGGGTACTCTCACAGTTCACCCACCGCCATATCGCTCTGGAAACCGCACGGGTATATCAGGGGTTGCTGCAATGAGCCTTCGACGTTGGTGGGTGCAAAGGGTCGCGCGTTGGTATTATTTGCGTGGCGCGGCACATCGCCACCTGGGCAATTCGCGTGGGGATGTGTGGGAGCATTGGGCCGCAGTTGAGGACTTCACCCGTGCTTTGACTTTGGACCCCACCCTGGTGCAGGTCTATGTGGATCGCGGGATTCTATATTGGCGGGAATTAGGGGAGCCTCAGAAAGCTCTCTGTGATTTCAATACTGCATTGGCGACGACGCCACATCTCAACGAGGCGTTGTTTAATCGTGGCATTACGTATCAGCAACTAGGCGATGATGCTGCGGCGCGCGCTGATTTCCGTGCTTATCTCGAAGTGGGAACACATCCACACTGGCGCGAATATGCGCAGCGTATGTTGGTGGAGTTGACGACCGAGCCTGGGGAGGGTGAGCCATGACTTTGCGGTTTGGGGTGGGTATATGCCTGCTGGCATGGTTATTATCGGGCTGTAGTATGATATCCGCGACGCCATCTCCAACAGCGACGGTGACGCCGGCATTACCCCAGCTGGATTTACCGGGTGCGCCTGAGACTCTCTGTCGGGAAGCCACTCAGCTGCGCCTTGCGCCGCTGCTTAGGGGATCATGGGACCTGAACGGAAGTGCGACCTGGCGCTTGGCTGCGGCAGAATCCGGAACCCCGTTGGCTACGGGGGAATGGTTGCCGCTACAGCGTGATTTGTTGATTCCTTTCCCCGATGGGCAGCCATTACCGGATGGAAAGTATCGCGTTGTGTTGGAAACCGGCACACAGACGTTGCTGACGCATACCTTCACGATTCTCGCGGACTCACCCGAATTATTCGATCTGCAACTGGCGCTCTCGCCTGTTGGTCCGGTTGTGACGCGTATACCTGATGCGTCGCGGGTTTTCTATATCCAGTTCCGTTATGCCGGCGTGTGCCCTGGTGCGCCGTTGTGGCTATCGGTGAGCGATGACACCGGGGTCATTTGCACACACTCTCTCACCTTGCCAGAAATGGCGGGGGATGCTCTGGCTGTCTGCCATCGTGCGGATGGTGGCTCTTTCGTGGCGGGGCAATACCACGCGACGCTGACTTTGGCTTCGGGCTTCTGGGCGCTTGATTTTAAGGTGGGTGAAGACCCCACACCACCGCCGTCGCCGATTACTTATGCCACGCACTGTGACCCGTTATTTGTCGCTGCCGCATTGGACCCACAATACCAACCACTGCTGCCCAATGACCGTTTTCAATGGTATACGCAGGCAGTCTATGTGGGCGCGACGTGTCATGACCTGCCGCCTGCTGTGCCCTGGTTGGTGCGTTGGTACCGGCAGGGAGCGCTGGTGCACGAATCAGAAGGGCTTTGGGATGGGGGATTGACAGGTGTGGTTTGGGATAGTTATGCGGGCTCTCCGGAAGTTCCATTTCTGCGTTCCGGAACTTATTCTGCCACGTTGGCGATATCGGGAACAGTCTCACTCACGACCACCTTTCGTATCATTCCCTATACGCCCCCTGCCCCCTGATTGAAGAGCTTTTTGTGATGTGTTTTGTGGTGACGGTAGCCCGTCACCACAAAACAGCCCCTGTTCGGCAGTTTCAGCTACAAGGCTCTACGAGCATGCGAATGCTGACAAGAATGGTAAAGCCCTACACTACCGGGATTTCGTAGCAGGTCGCTGACCGAAATCGCGCTATGCGCCTCACGCACCATCTGAAGCGGGAGCAAGGCATTCGGTCCGGGG
>JAFGFB010000003.1 GCA_016931315.1 Anaerolineae bacterium | reverse complement strand
TCATGAGCCACACCTTACTATTCCCGAAAATGTTGCCTGTTAATGCACTAGCTTGTTGGGTATGACCCGCGCCCTGGCGGTGGAGTTGGCGCCGGCGGTGCGCGTCAACGCCATTGTTCCCGGACCGGTATTGCCACCGCCGAATTTCACACCGGAGCAGGAATCTCGCATTGCGCAGAGCACGTTACTACGGCGCTGGGGAGCCCCCGAGGATGTCGCCCAGGCTCTCCGCTATCTTCTCGAAGCGGATTATGTTACCGGTGAGACGCTCTTTGTGGATGGCGGGGAAGCCTTGAAGTAAAAACACCACCTACACGGTTCCCGGACTTGGGAACCGTGCAGGCGGTGTGATACTACTACCTTACTGATAGGGCTTAGTGCGCGTGTCCCAACCCCGTAGGGCGGAACTTGTAGCCGTAAATGATGGTGCCTTCGTCACCCTGGGCGCGGAGCTTGCGGGTGACCATTTCCACTGGCATCCCGATGCGCACATCTTCCGGCGCCACATCGGTGAGCTGCGCGGTGATCATGGGACCTTCTTCTAGTTTGACCAGCGCCACGGTGTAGGGGGTGTAATTCTCAAAGCCCTCCGGCGCGCTGTTCAGCGTGCTAAAGGTATAAACTTCGCCGCGACCGCTGAGGCGGTAGGGTTCCTTTGCCGGTCTCTTGCATTCCGGGCAGATATCGCGTGGGGGGAAGATTTTTGCCTTGCAATGAGGACATTCCTCTCCCTCCAGGCGATACCGCTGACCCCTCAACCGCCAATCGTGTGCAACTTTTCCTTCCATGAGATTTCTCCTTTCCGAGTATAAGACATTGTGATCCGTTGTGTGTGCTACGTCTGACTTTCTCTTTTTGCGTGGCACACCCTACAATTTAACTCATTGCTTCCAAAATCGTCGTGATGATGGTTGCGCCGCTTCCGCCAATATTCTGCACCATTCCCAGGCGTGCATTGGGCAGCTGATTCTTCCCCGCAAGCCCGCGTAGTTGCAGAACCGTCTCGACTATCTGGTACATACCTGTAGCGCCCACAGGATGTCCCCGCGATTTCAGCCCGCCCATGGTAGCAATGGGAAGCCGCCCTTGCAGGGTGATTTCTCCGTCAAGCGCCAGGCGCACGCCCTGCCCACGCTCAGCAAAGCCCGAGGCTTCCAGGCTTAGCGCCGACATGATGGTAAAGGCGTCGTGCAATTCGAAGAAACTGATATCCTGCGGTTTGACTTTGGCCATATCGTAGGCGCGTTTGGCTGAGAGCCGCGCAGCTTCCAATGCCAGCGGGTCTTTGCGGTCATGGACGGCTACCGGCGCCGTGGCGATGCCTGAGCCACGTACCCGTATGGGCGCCGGGCTTAACGTCCGGGCATATTCAGCCGGCGCCAGGATGACTGCTGCGGCGCCATCGCAGACCGGCGAGGCGTCGAGTAAGCCAACCGGGTCGGCGATGGTGGCGCAACGGGCATATTGTTCCGGGGTTACTTTCATGTGGAACATTGCATTGGGATTGTTCATCCCGTTGGAATGTGCCGTGACGACGAAATTGGCGAAGTCTTTACGCTCCCAGCCGTATTCATACATGTAGCGCCGCATCAGCAGCGCATTAAGGCTCACGAACGAGACTCCTTGTGCGACCTCATATTCCGCATCGGCAGCCATTGCCAGCGCCGCTGTGGTTTCGCGTCCCGAGGTGTCGGTCATTTTCTCTACACCGGTCACCAATACCAGGTCATTCATGCCGCTGGCAACTGCCATCATGCCCACGCGAAATGCAGCCGAGCCTGAGGCGCAAGCGGCTTCGACTTTCAATGCTTCGGCGCCCGTTTGTCCCAGGCTGTCGGCAAGCAGCGCACCGAGATGTTCTTGACCGGTGATTTCACCCGACATCATATTGCCGACATAGACGGCATCCACTCTTTCAATGTTGGCATCGTGCAGCGCATTGAGTGAGGCTTCTAGCGCCAGATGCCGAAGGCTGATGGGCCAATGCTCCCGCACGGGAGTTTGGCCGATACCGATAATGGCAACTTCTCGCATCTATGCCTCCTACTTCACCAATATCTTGCTGCGATAACGGACGTACAGCCCGTAGTCAATTTCGACCCGCCGGGCGATATAATCCGCGACAAGCGGGGCTTTGTGCCGCCGTTCTTCCAGAGCTTCGGTGACTTCCCATACGGAGGCGTCGGAACCTGCTCCAGAACCGAAACTGACCATCAGTATGCGGTCTCCCGGCTTGGCGATATCGAGGGTGGCTGAGAAGCCCGTTATCGCCGCACCGGCATACGTATTGCCAATGATGTTACTGATCAGGCCTGGCTCAAGTTGTTCTTTGGTAAAGCCCAGGCGTTTGCCTACCCGCTGCGGGAATTTGACGTTGGGTTGGTGGAAAATCGCATACGTGAAATCTTTGGCTTCCAGGCCCATTTCGCCCATGAGCGCATCTGCTGCTGATTGAATGTGGTGGAAGTAAGCGGGTTCGCCTGTGAAGCGTCCTCCATGGCTGGGGTAGTGTTGATAGGCCCGGCGCCAGAAGTCGGGCGTGTCGCTCACAAAAGAGAGCGAACCGCGCAGTATCGCGAGCGCCTCTTCAGCCGGTCCGACAATGAAGGCCGTGCCGCCACAGGCTGCGGTATATTCCAGTGCGTCACCAGGGCGCCCCTGCGCCGTATCCGCGCCGATAGCCATGGCATACTCCGCCATACCCGCGCCCACCAATCCGATAGCGGCTTGTAAGGCTTCGGTGCCGGCTTTGCAGGCGAATTCCAGATCCGCCGCCAGGTGAAAGGGTGACGTGCCAATGGCTTCCGCGACCACGGTTGAGCTGGGCTTAACCGCGTACGGGTGCGATTCGCTGCCTACCCAAACTGCGCGGATGTCTTCCGGGTCAATGCCTGCCCGGCTTAGCGCGTTGCGTGCGGCTTCGATAGAGATGGTAATGGTATCTTCATCCAATCCGGCGACGGCTTTTTCCTTGATTGGGCCGCCCTCATCGCCACTGCCCCAAATGCGGCTGATTTCCGTATTGGGCAGGCGATACATTGGTACATAAGAGCCATAACCAATAATGCCGACCGGGCGTTGTGGATGCATGGTCCAGCGTTCTGCCACAGTTGCCTCCTATAAAAGCTTCAATAGTGCAGCGGCGCGATCCAGTCGGATGACGCCTTCAGCGATCATTGTCTGTGCGATGCATTCGATGGCTTCACCCGTGGCGCCAGCCGCCATGGCAACCTGACGAGCATGGAGTCCCATGTGCCCCTTCTGAATGCCCTCCGTTGCCAGGGCGCGGATGGCGGCGAGATTTTGCGCCAGGCCTACGCTTGCAACGATCTCCGCCAATTCGCGGGCTGTTTGCACACCTAGAATCTTGAGCGCCACTTGTGCTGTGGGGTGAACGCGGGTTGCCCCTCCAATAATGCCCAGCGCCAGGGGCAGCTCTAAATTGCCGTTGAGATGGCCCTGTCCATTGCGCCGCCAGGTGCTCAGGCTGGTGTAGCGCCCATCACGGGCGGCATAGGCATGCGCTCCGGCTTCGATGGCGCGCCAGTCATTGCCTGTGGCCAGCACCACGGCATCAATGCCGTTCATAATACCTTTGTTGTGGGTTGTGGCGCGATAGGGGTCCGCGGCAGCAAAAGCCCAGGCCTTCTCGATGCCCGCAGCGACAGATTCACCGGTGAAATCATTGAAGGCTAACGCACTTTCTGGAATGCTGACCTCGGCGCGCGCCAAGCGCTGGTCCGCCAGATTGCTGAGAATGCGCAGGAAGACCCTGCCCCCTGTGAGTCGCTCGACTTCCGGCGCGAGGCGTTCGCAGGCGGTGTTGATAGCATTGGCGCCCATCGCGTCGCGGACATCGTAGAGCAAGTGCAGGATAAGCATGGGACCGACCGCAGTATCAGGCAGCAGGCGTACCTCCAAATTCCGCGCGCCACCACCCAACCGGACCAATACCGGGTCCACCGCATGTGCCAACGCAAGGAGTGTCTCCTTCTCCTCCAGGATTTGCGCGCGTGCCACTTCCAGGTCATCCAGGTCCACTACTTGCAGCTGCCCAATCATGACCGGTGAGTCGGCGCTCGCGCTGAAGCCGCCTCCTGCGCGCGCCAGTTTTGCCGCCAGCGAAGCACCAGCAACCACTGAGGGTTCCTCGATGACCATCGGAACCAGCACGTCGCGTCCATTCACTTTGAAGTTGGTAGCGATGCCCAGCGGTAAGCCATACACGCCGGCAACGTTCTCAATCATGTGCGTGCCGCGCTCGACATTCAAACCCAAAGCGCCGGAGAGCTTTGCTTGCTCTTCGGCGTTCAGCGCCGCCCACTCAGTGAGCAGTCGCAGGCGTGCATTGAAATCTAAATTATAGAATCCCGCAATGCGAGAACTTCGCTCCTCGGGCATAGGTCTCCAATTTCATACATTTTAACGGTTACATCTTAGCACAAAGTAGCTTTCAAAAGCTATCAGACAACCTCCAAAGCCTTTCCGCGTTATATTCTTCTGGTCTTGGGCACGTTTAGAGCGCCGAAGAATACCAACAAAAACACTAAACACTTACCACTTGCCTTATACACCGATTTGGTATATCCTTTTCTCACATTGTGAGGAGAGTGTGGTGCTGTTGGCATCTCGGTGCAGATGGGAGCTTCCATTAGAACAGGGATGCCCACTTTGTTGTGTGAGGACTGGGCGTGTTAAGGGAACTGCATATTCGTGATTTTGCGATTATTGATGAGCTGCATCTGAGCCTGGAGCCTGGATTCAATATTCTCACTGGAGAAACGGGCGCCGGTAAATCCATCCTGATTGACGCGGTGATTTTATTGCTCGGTGGACGCGCCGATGTAACCGCTGTCCGTGAGGGAACGTCGCGTGCCCTTGTCGAGGGGATGTTCGTGCTCGATGTGGGGCAGCAGGCTTTCCTGGCGCCGTTGCTAGCGCGGGAAGGTCTGGAATCTGAGGCGCCTGATGTGCTGTGGTTGAGTCGTGAGCTGCGTGAGACGGGGCGCTCTGTGGCCCGCGTGAATGGGACGGTCGTTTCGGTCGCACTCTTGCGGCAGATTGGCGAGGGCCTGGTGGATATTCACGGGCAGAGTGAGCATTTGAGCCTGTTGCGCGTAGCGGAACATGTTAACTTGCTAGATCGCTTTGCCGATCTCGGGGAATTGCGCGGGCAGGTGGCGGAAGCCGTGCGTCATCTGCAAACGGTGCGGCGGGAGCTGCATGCTCTACAGCAGGATGAACGCACGCGCATGCAACGCCAGGATTTGCTGCGATTTCAGTTACAGGAGATTAACACGGCTGCGTTGCGTCCGCATGAGGAGGCAGAGCTGAATGCTGAGCGCACTCGCCTCGCAAATGCTGAGCAACTCGCTTCACTGACCTCAACATTGCTGACGCTGCTTGAGGAGGGCACAGAAGAGTCACCTGCCGTGCTGGATTTGTTGGGAAAAGGGCAGCGTGAGATGACGACGCTGGTTCGTGTAGACCCCTCGCTTGGCGCAAAAGAGACCGCCTGGTTAGAAGCCGTCTATCAGATTGAAGACCTGGCAGGTTTTCTGCGCGAGTATTTGAGCCAGATTGAGTTCAATCCCCGTCGTTTGCAGCAAGTGGAAGAGCGCCTGGCTTTGATTCATGGACTACAACGCAAATACGGCGGCGAGATTCATGAGATTTTGGCCTATGCCGCCAAAATCGCCGCGGAGTTGGAGCTTTTGGAGCACAGTGATGAGCGCATCATGGCTTTGGAGGAGGAAGCGGCAACATCCAGCGAGGTCGCTGGACGGCTGTGCGCTGACCTTTCCACGGCGCGGCGGGAATCTGCCGCGCGTTTGGCGGCAGGGGTTGAAGTTGAGCTGGAAGATTTGCGGATGGCGGGGACCCGTTTTGGGGTGTCATTCCGGTGGGAGTCGGATGCCTCCGGTTTGCCGGTAGAACTGGCTCAACCCGCGGAGGTCTGGCTGACGGTAGGGGAGGCGGAGCTGCAAATCTCTGAGCGGGTGTCTCGTGCCGCATTTGACAGCACCGGTGTGGATCACGTGGAATTCCTGATTGCCCCCAACGTGGGAGAGGGATTCAAGCCGTTGGCGCGAATCGCTTCAGGTGGTGAGACGGCGCGCTTGATGCTGGCGCTCAAAACAGTGCTTTCGCGTGCCGATCGTACCCCGACGTTGATCTTTGACGAAATTGATCAGGGTATCGGGGGGCGTGTGGGCACAGTGGTGGGCGCCAAACTATGGCGCCTGACGCAAACCTCACTTCTGGAAACTGAAGGCACGGGGCAACCGGGTCATCAGGTATTGTGTATCACGCATTTGCCGCAACTAGCGGCGTTTGGCGACGTTCACTATGGGGTGGAGAAAACGGTAACGGATGGCCGTACGGTAGCTTCGGTGCAGCGCTTGGAATCCGGCTCTCGCTTGGACGAACTGGCACAGATGTTGGGTACGCAAGGTGTCGCCGCGCTCCAGGGGGCAGAGGAACTTCTCGTTCAGGCGCGCACGCTGAAATCTGGGTAGGTGCGCATTGGGAACTGGAGAGCCAGGATAGAAGTGTTTGGGGTTGCCGCGGCGCCGAGTATGGTGTTTAGCGCAGTAACCAAAAACACTCTCAGAAATTGCGACTTTGGTTGTCTTTTGTCATCGCAAGTGAGGAGAACGCCAAACAATTGCCCCTGAATCTGGGATTTGCTGACTATTAGAAGCAAGTTATAATGGATATATGACCATTCTCGATTTTACTGTTATGTTGAAGATTGTGTAAGGACGGCATAAATGGCGCTAAAAGGCAATTTGAAGGATTTCGGCATCACGCAACTGCTGAACCTGATCAATCTGGCTCGCAAGACCGGGACACTTTATCTTGAAGGTTCACAAAACAAAGCCTATCTGTGCTTCCGTGAGGGCGCGCTGGTATATGCAGCTGCCGATGGGAAGGAAATATCGCTGTTGCCTTTGTTGCAACAAGCGGGCAAATTGACTGCTGAGCAGGTGCGTGTCATTACGGCGAATGCGGCAGGTAAGCCTGACCGAGATGTGGCAATGATGCTTATTCAATCGGGGCACATTCAACAACAAGAAATAGTGCAGATTGTGCGTCAGCACATTGTCAACCTCGTCTATCGGGTGTTCTCCTGGAATACCGGAACATTCCGTTTTGAACCGGCAGAGTTGCCGATTCAGGGTAAGCTGGTTACCTCGATTGCGTTGGAGAACGTGATCATGGAAGGAAGCCGGCGACTCAAGGAGTGGGAACGCCTGCAAGATGAATTACCTTCGCTTGATGTCGCGCTTAAGTTTGCCGAGAAACCGAATACGCCCCTCCGCGATGTGAATCTGACGGTTGAGGAGTGGCGCGTGATTTCCTTCGTGAATCCCCGCAATACTATCCAACAAATTGCACAGAATAACAATATGAGCGAATTTCAGATTCGCAAGATTGTTTATGGATTGTTGCAAGCGGGCCTGGTAGAGATTATCCGTCCGCCACGGCAGGTGACCGATGCCTCAGTGGGTGAACCACGGAGCACCAAGACTGCGGAAAGAGAGCGCGTGGATGCGACGGTGCGTCGTCCCGATGTTAAACGTGGTCTGATTCATAAGTTGATTGACCGCATCCGGGAGCTCTAACTCATGCAGACCTTAAAAATCGTTGTGACAGGTCCCTTCTCCTCTGGCAAGACGGAGTTTATCCAGAGCGTCAGCGAAATTGATGTGGTTTCAACTGAGAAGAAAATCTCAAGCCGCGCTGAGCGCATCAAGGAAGCCACTACAGTGGCAATGGACTTTGGTCGTATCACGATTGATGACGAACTGATTCTCTATCTCTTTGGCACACCAGGGCAACGGCGTTTCGATTTTATGTGGGAAATTCTCTCCGAGGGTATGTTGGGCTTTGTGGTGATGGTTGATAGCACTCGCCCAGAGACCTTTCGCGAGGCGCAGCGTATTTTGGATACCTTCCGCGCCTATTCTCCCGTGCCTTATATCGTGGCTGCCAACAAGCAGGATATGAAAGATGCCTGGCCTCCCGACGACCTGCGCATTGTGCTCAAGATCGAGCCTGGAATCAAGGTGGTGCCTTGTGTGGCGCGTAATCGTGAAAGCGTGAAGCAGGTACTGTTGGAGTTATTGTATTCCATCCTTGAAGTGATGGATCAAAGCGGAGAGTAACCATTTTTTAACTGAACCGCAACAGCCCTTTTCCTCGCAGATTGTTCAGGTATGTTATTATAGAGGTGGAAAAGAGGGCTGGGACTGGTGTTATGGTAGCCATTGTTACGGATCGTGGAATTGTGCACTACGAAGCCATTGGGCGCGGCAAGCCTGTTATCTTGCTGCATTGTTGGTTGGGTTCGTGGAGCTATTGGCTACCTACCATGCAACTATTGGCGCCCAAATACAAGGCCTATGCTCTCGATTTTTGGGGCTTTGGTGAATCCGCTAAACACGGCGCTTTTTCGGTCGTGGAGTACGTGGAGATGGTGAACCAGTTCATGGAGCGTTTGGGGCTGGAAAAGGCGCCCGTAATGGGGCACTCTATGGGGGGGACGGTATCGTTGAGCCTGGCTTTGATGTATCCCCAACGCGTTTCGCGCGTCGCGGTAGTCGGGTCCCCCATTGTTGGTTCCGGCTTGGCTTTTCCTCTCAAACTGGCGGGTAACCGCCAGATTGCTGCGCTGCTGTATCGTTTCCCGCGGATTTTTGCCTTTGGTATGCGGATTGCCTCGCGGTTTTATGCGCGGGATTGGCGTACGTGGTACGAAATGTTTCAAAAGGATTTGTCCAGCACCACGATGGATTCTTTTTCAAACAGTATTCGGGATTTGCGCTTCACTGACTTGCGCCCGCACCTGCACGAATTGCGCATTCCAGCCATGGGAGTTTACGGCAAGAAGGACAATATCGTGGACCCCAAACAGGGCCGCGTATTGCAAGCCGGTGTAAAAAATGCTCTACTCCACTATTTTGATGGTTCGGCGCATTTCCCCATGTTGGACGAAAAAGACCATTTCAATCAAGTTGTGCGGGATTTTCTGGAATTGCAGTGAGCACGGCGCAGCGGCTTGAAGATGGGGTCGCGGCGCATGCTGCGCACGAGGAGGGGTATTTTCCCAATAAACTTGTGCGTATCCTGCTGCTCTCGTTGGAAGATGTGCTGGGAGCCAATAGCCTGCGAGCAGTGTTGACCCTGGCCCGGCTACCCGAGTTGGCGGATCAAACGTTACCGCCGAATTTTGAACCGGCACTCCCGTTTTCGGCAATCGCGCAACTGACTGCCGCAATTGATGAGATGTATGGCGTGCGCAGTGGGCAGCAACTCTCCCTGCGCTCGGGGCATGCCCTTTTCCGCTATGGCATCAAGGATTTTGGGGGCTTGCTGAGCGTTGCGGATGTGGCTTTTCGTATTCTGCCCCTTTCTTTTCGAGTGCGCCTGAGTATGGAAGTGCTCGCGGAGATTCTGAATCGTTATTCTGATCAGCGCGTGCGCCTGGCGGAAACACCGGAGTGTTATCTGTGGATTATGGAACGCTGCGCTATCTGTTGGGGTTTGCAGACAACCTATCCAGTTTGCTCTTTGGTGACAGGGCTTCTTACGGAAACGTTGTATTGGGCTAGCGGCGGACGGTCTTTCCCAGTTGAGGAAGTGACGTGTATGGGGTTGGGTGATCCTGCCTGTATGTTTCGCATCGGGCGGATGCCTGTTGTGCCTGCATAAGGAAGCGATTCTGTGCGAAAAATCATCCTGCGTGACAAGCGCAAATTATCGCCATTTAACGAACCCGCGCGCGATTTGAGCGTGTTGGGCAAACCCCTGTGGCTGCACCAGCGGGATATTTTGGCACGTTACACGACTGAGGAAGTTGAGGTAGATTCAATTTCTGAGATTGGCAATGAGCGCATTGAGACTTTGGTCTATCGCGAGAATCTCTATTTCGACCAACCCTTCATTGATGATTTCATTGCCCGCGCACAGAAACTCGGCAAAGCCTGTCAGGTAGCCTTTGACCTGGATGACCCGGCTATTTCCCGGCACGCCATCTATTTACAGCGGGGTATTCGGCGTCAGGGTAACGTCTATGTCGCGGATCTCTGGTATTACCCCTATGGTGTGGACCCTGTAGTGCGCCCTCTGCTCATGCACACGGAACCGCGTGAGGCTGGGTATTATCATGTCCCTACCCACATGTCCAACGTTTATGGCGATCTTGTCTATCAACTGCCTACCAAGGCATTTCTGTCCATCGAGCATTGGACTCACATCCTCTTTGCTAATGTCATGTTTGGCATTTTCTCCATTGGGGCGCGCTTTGAGCAGTCACTGGAGAAGGACTTAGGCCTCAATCTGCGCTTGCTGTGGCAGGCGATGTTGGAGCGCCGACAATTGCTCGCCAGTACCCGATTGGTTCAGATTGGTAAGAATTGTCAGATTGACCCGACGGCGATTATTCAGGGCCCGACTATTATTGGCAACAATGTGACCATTGGCGCTGGCGCGATGGTGGCTAATTGTGTTCTGGGCAACAATGTGAATATCTCTCACGGTTGCCAGCTGCTCTTGAGTGTCGTGGGGGATGGAACTTTTATGCCGTTTCGCGCCTCGTTGTTCGAATCAGTGCTCATGGAAGATTGTATGGTGGCGCAGAATACCTGCCTGCAAATGTGTGTGGTGGGACGTGGTACATTCATCGGCGCGGGCAATACTTTTACTGATTTTAACCTCGTGCCCCATATTCCCATTCGTTCGCATTTTGCCGGAAAATTGGAGAATACCGGAATGCCGGTGGTTGGCTCTGCGGTCGGTCATAACGTGCGTATTGGCTCTGGAATGATCATTTTCCCGGCACGGATGATTGAATCGGATGTGCTTTTGTTTGCTTCACCGGAGCGCCGGGTGATTGACCGGAACATTAATTATGAGGATAGCGATCACTGGAAATTGCCGAATCCGGATGCTGCGCACCCGCGTCTCTATCCACGTTAGGATTTGGATGATTCATGGACGCCTTTGCCTTCATCATCCATCCTTTGTCGGCGAAACGCGATGTGGCGCGCAAATACCCACTTTTGGGGCGTGTGCTGCCGGAACCTGCGATTGATTTCTTTTCGCGGTTTTGGCCCCCTGTCTATATTTCACACGTCACCGGGGTTCGCTCGTTAGCCACAGGGAAAGAGATCGAAGGGTGGTTGATTGCTGTGCCGTATACGGTACAGCGGATGTTGCATTTGTCGCCGGGGGAGGTCTATCGCAAGATTATCGCCGCGGGGCGATTGGCTGAGCGCCTGGGTGCGCAGGTTCTGGGCCTGGGGGCCTATACCTCGGTGGTCGGAGATGGCGGGGTAACCATTGCCCGCGCGCTGGATATTGCGGTAACATCGGGCGATAGTTATACGGCGGCGCTGGCAATTCGCGCGGTGCGGGAGGCGATGCGCCGGATGGAATACGAGCCTGCGGCAGTTACGCTTGCCGTTGTCGGCGCGACTGGCGCTATCGGCGGTGTGGTGGCTGAAGGATTGGCTGGCGAGGTCGGCTCGTTGTTATTGATTGGCCGTGACCAACCGCGTTTGGAGTCTGTCGCGGGACGCTTGCGGGCGGCGGGCGCCAAAGATTTACAGCTCTCGACCGCAGTTGCTGATATTCAACGTGCTGAAGTGGTCATCACAGTGACCAGCGCGGGCGGATATTTGGTGCGTCCGGAATACCTGCGGCGCGGGGCTGTGGTTTGCGATGTCTCACGTCCACGGGATGTATCGTGGCAGGTGGCGCAGGCTCGGGATGATGTGCTTGTATTCGATGGTGGGTTGGTGCAGGTGCCCGGAGCAGTGGACTTTGGCTTTGATTATGGTCCCCCGCCGACGTTGACCTTTGGTTGTGTGGCTGAGACCATGGCATTGGCACTGGAAGGTCGCTTTGAGGATTATTCCTTGGGGAAAAATTTATCCGTTGACCGCATGCAGGAAATAGATGCATTGGCTGAAAAACATGGGTTTCGGCTGGCAGCCTTGCGCAGTTTTGAGCGCGAGCTGCCTGAAGAAACCATTGCGCGCGTTAAGGCGAATTTATACTGACTTTCTTGTTGAGCAGGCAGCCTGGTCCGTTTAGGGCTTAGGGTAGGAGGTAGGCTATGAGCGAAGGTCGTATTCTGGTAGTGGAAGATGATTCCGATATCTCTAACATGCTGCAGTTGTATTTCCGCTCGTTGGAATACGAAGTGCATGTCGCGCCGCGTGGGAGTGTTGCTCTTGATATGACGCGGCAATTGTTGCCGAACGTTATTGTCCTGGATATCATGTTACCCGATATTGATGGCTATGAGGTCTGTCGCCAGTTGCGCACCAACTTGCGCACGAGCCACATTCCCATCCTCTTTCTTACCCAGAAGGACGAGCGCAGCGATAAAATCCACGGCCTGGAATTGGGCGCCGATGACTATATCACCAAGCCCTTCGATGTCGAGGAACTGCGCCTGCGGGTCAGGAACACCATCAAACGCGCTGAGGTCGAGAGCCTGACCAGTCCCACTACCGGTTTGCCCAGCGGCAGGCTGATCGAGCAGCAGCTCCGGCAACTTTTGCGACTAGCCGATTGGGGGATTCTCTACATTGGCATTGTTGGTTTGGATGCCTTCAATGAGGTCTATGGATTTGTCGCGGGCGAGGAAGTACTGCGTTTCACCGCACTGGCGCTCAGCGAGACGGTTGAGAACCTGGGTTCTGCCGAAGATTTTATTGGTCATATCGGTGGGGACAATTTTATCGTGATTACCCGCAAAACACTCGCCAACCAGCTCAAAGCGGAACTGGAGCGGCGTTTTGAGGAGAATGTGGGCACGCACTACGATTTCATGACTCGTATGCAGGGCTATTTGGTCATCCGTGATAGCGATGGCGAAGAAAAACAGGTGCCGCTAATGCGCCTACAAATTGGTGTGCTTACGGCGGATGAAGGTCCATTCACGGATATTCGTGAGGTGACAGAGGCAGCGGCTGAGGCGCGCAGGCGGGTTCGGAAGGCCTGAACCGGTGAGTGGGAGCAATGGGACGCGTTTGCCGAATAGTGGTTTGACGGTCCATCGAAAACACATTAGCAGGATGAGTAGAAGGTTATGCGCGAGCGTTTAGAGTCGTTTCAGCCAGGATGGGGCGCGGTAATACTGAGCAGTGCCTTGGTATTGTTGCTGCTCTATACTGGTATGCAGCCCTTGGGGTTGTATTTGCTGATTTTGCCGGCAGCCTTAGGCGGCTTGCTGTGGAAACGACGTGCGTGGCTCGTGGCTCTGATTCTATTTGCGTTGGCAATTCCTGCCCTGTTCCAGAAATCCACCCTGTTGCCCGATTGGTTGTACGCGGGGATTTTGGCGGGAGCCGCCGCTGTGTTGACGTCAAAGTGGCAATTGCAAATGCAACGCACCCGCGAAGTGGAGCAAGAGGTGGCACGGCGTTTGGATTCTGAGGGGGCATTACGGCGAATCATTCACGAGATTGCCAGCACCCTCGATTTGGGACATATTCTGCAACTGGTGCTTGAAGAAGCGCTCAACTTCACCCATGCTGATGCGGGGATGATCTGGCTCTGGCGGGGAGATCAACCCGCAGTGGCTATGGCCGAGGGTTATGAGGCTGCGACGGTGGCAGATTTTGAGGATTTGCTCACCCATCACGAAAACGATCCGACGATGGTCGCGTTCATGCGCCAGCCTGTCACGCGTTATGTGCCCGATATTGCCGGTTTGCGCTCAACGCCGGCGCACCACGCGGGCATGCGCACGGAATTGTGGTCACCGGTTTTCTACGAGGGGCGTTTGGCAGCAATTATTGTCTTGCATTCTCGGCGCTCCGATGCCTTGACTCCTGCAATGGTGGGTTTTGTGGAGGGTTTGGCAGCACAAACTGCGTTGGCTGTGGGCAATGACCGGCGTTACCAGGAGCAGTTGTTGCGGGGAAACCTGATGCGCCAGCGCGCCGAACAGATGCGGCTGCTGCTGGAAGCTGCGCGAACCATGCGTTCGGATCGCCCTTTGGATGATACGCTGTTAGAAATGGCCTATGCCACTCAGGAAGCCGTGGGCTACGAAATCGTGCTCATTAGCGTGTTAGAGGGTGCGATGGTGCGGCGGGTGGCGGGCGCCGGCATGTCACTGGCGGACCTGGAACGTCTCAAGCAGGTGCGTCGCCCCTGGGCGCAGATTGCCCGATTGCTACAAGACCAGTTTCGCATGGGCAACTGCTACTATATCCCGGCTGAACAACAACACATTTGGCGCGGCGAAATTGATGTCTTTGAACCGCAGATGGCGGCTATCGAGACGCGTGTTCCTGGTATGTGGCATCCACAGGATATGTTGATTGTCCCCCTCTACAGTCCGCAAGGAGATGTGTTGGGGTATTTGTCGGTAGACGCGCCGCTGGATGGGCGTGCGCCCACCCGCACGTCATTGGAAGTCTTGGAATTATTTGCGGCACAAATTGGCGTTGCCATCGCCAATAACCGCCTGGTGGAGAACTTGCAGTTGCAGCTGAATACCTTGATGCTGCTTAACGAGTTGAGCCGTTCTATTACCACCAAGTTGGACCTTTCTATGGTCCTCAATACCGTGGCGCAGGCGGTCACAAATTTGCTGGGTTATGATTATGCGACTGTCCACTTGCAGTCCCGGGGTCAAACAACTCTTATGCCGCGCGCTTCATCCGGTTATGATTTGGATTTCCTCGGCAAAGACCTTGGAGTAGAGCCGGGCGTAGGGCTTGTCGGTGCGGTAGTCACATCTGGAATGCCACTGGCATTGGATGATGTGACTAGCGATCCGCGTTTTGTTGCCGGTACGCTGCCTATCGGATCGGCTTTGCTTGTGCCGCTTCAGGTTGAGGGGCATACCGTTGGAGTCTTGAGTGCGGAACGCCGGCAAACGAGTGCTATCGAGCCGATTCAAGTGGCCACACTCACTATGCTTGCCGATCAAATCTCGGTGGCGGTGGAAAATGCCCAGCTGTTCGAGGAGGTGAAGAACTTCTCGGTAGAGCTGGAGCGCCGGGTAGAAGAGCGCACCGCAGAACTCGCGGATGCTCTGGGCAGCCTGCGTAATGAGCGTGACCGCTCGACGATTCTGTACGAAATCGCTTCGGGTCTGGTCGCTAGCCTGGATATTGATCGAGTGTTGCATAAAACGGTCTCGATGCTCAAGGATGCCGTGCATGCTGAGCGCGCCACGGTATTGCTCCTGGATATAAACTCGGGCCATTTACAGCACCGGGCTTCCGTAGGTGGAGAAAAATCGGTCCCGCCCGGCGGCGTGCGGGCCGTTTACAATCGCAACGAGGGGCTGGTGGGATGGGTCCTCAAGAACCGGCAGTCCGCCATTGTGCCGGATGTCAAGGCTGATGAGCGCTGGATTCCCATCGCTGATAACACGCGCTCCGTGTTAGCGGTGCCCATCATGGCGGCGGATGAAACGGCAGGGGTGATTTTCCTGCACTCTGAAGAATTGGGCGCGTTTGATATCGGCGACCAGCGTCTGGTGGAGGCTGCGGCAGTACAGGTGGGACATGCGCTCAACAATGCCGAGCTCTACCGGTTGATTCGCGAGCAGGCTGAGCGTGTGGGTGTGATGTTGCGCACACAGCAGAATGAGAGTGCCCGTAGCCAGGCCATTCTGGAGGGCATTGCCGATGGTGTGTTGGTAGCGGAGGCTACGGGAAAGATCATTCTGTTCAACGCTGCAGCGGAACGGATTTTGTCTTTAGGTCGAAACCAGGCCGTCGGGCGTTCCTTGGGCGATGTATTAGGGCTGTACGGCGCCAAGGTGCGCGGCTGGTTGGAGCAGGTCGAGGTGTGGCGCGCAGAATCGGCAAGCTATCAGAGCGGTGAATTCCTGTCGGATCGCCTGGAGATTGGGCGGCAAGTGGTGAGTATGCACCTTTCCCCGGTGATTTCGCCGAGTCGCGAATTTCTGGGAGTCGTATCGGCATTCCGTGATATCACTGCCGAAGTTGAAGCCGATCGCGCTAAGACGGAATTTGTATCTACTGTCTCACACGAATTGCGCACTCCCATGACTTCGGTGAAGGGCTATGTGGATTTACTGCTCATGGGTGCCACCGGCACACTCAATGAGATGCAGTTACAATTTCTCAACGTCATTCGCACGAATGCCGATCGGTTGACGAGCCTGGTCAATGATTTGTTGGATATGTCGCGCATCGAGGGCGGCAAAGTGGAACTCAACTGCCGCGCGGTGGATATGGGCGAATTAATCTCTCAGGTGGTTCTGACGCTGACGCCCAAGATTGAAGAGAAAGGACTGCGTATTCACACTGTCGCGCCCGCGGTGCTGCCCATGGTGTGGGGGGACCCTGATCGTGTGGTACAGATTTTGACCAACCTGGTGGGCAATGCGTATAAATACACCCCGGTTGGGGGTGAGGTGACGGTTCAGGCTTATGTGAAAGAAGAGATGCTTCACGTTGCCGTGATAGATACGGGCATTGGCATCTCGCCTGAGGATCAAAGCCGCATTTTCTCGCGCTTCTATCGTGTGGATGATCCGCTGGTATTGGAGGCGGGCGGAACGGGCTTGGGACTGGCGATTACGGCTTCGCTTGTGCAGATGCATGGCGGGCGCATTTTCGTTGAGAGCGAACCCGGTGAAGGAAGTGTCTTCACCGCGACATTCCCGCTGGCAGAGGGCGAATCTACCGCGCCAGTGGGGCAATCTCCTGTGGGCTTTGGAGTGAATTTGGGGGCCACGATTCTGGTTGTGGAGGATGACCCTGAGGTCGCTGAGTTGTTGCGGCTTACCCTGGAACATGAAGGACACCGCGTCCTGCTGGCGAATTCGGGTGAGACAGCGCTGCATCTGGCGCGGACCGAGCAACCGGACTTGATTTCACTGGATATTCGCCTGCCTGATCTGGATGGCTTTGAGGTTTTGCAGTTACTTAAGCGCAATCCGGATACTGCCGCAATTCCGGTGGTGATTGTCTCGGTTGTCTTTGACAAAGATCGTGGTTTGCGGTTGGGAGCGGTGGACTATTTCACCAAGCCCTTGGATGAGCCGCGACTATTGAATGTCATCAACCGTGTCCTCTCTAGCAAGGGGACGGTGCTTGTGGTGGATGATGACCGCGATACTCTGAATTTGCTGCGAACCGCTCTGCGCGCGCAGGGTTTGCAGGTGCGGACTGCCACACGTGGGGAGCGCGCCTTGCGGGTGGCACAGGAGCACCCGCCGGCGTTGATTATGTTGGACTTGCACCTGCCAGGCATGGATGGCTATCAGGTGTTGAAGGCATTGAAGCAAAACCCTGATACAGCCAGTATTCCTGTGGTAGTGATGACGGGTTTTGCGGATCCGGAGGATGGAGTCCCGCCCGATCTTGAGGCGTTGGGTGCATTGCGCTTCGTGACCAAGCCCTTCTCGATGGAAGAGCTGGGCGCGGAGATTTCCCGCCTGGTAGAAGGGGCGAGTGGGAAGAAGGAGTGAGTTATGGTGAAAATCCTTGTAGCAGAAGATGAACGTGATATTCGCGAGCTGATCGCTTTTACCTTGCGTTTTGCCGGTTTCGAGGTGGAACTGGCGGTGAATGGGGCCGATGCGGTGGAGAAAGCTCCGCAGGTGAAACCAGATTTGATCTTGATGGATGTGCGCATGCCGCGGATGACGGGTTATCAGGCGTGCGCGGCGCTGATGCAGATTCCAGAAATGCAGACGACTCCTGTCGTTTTCCTTTCAGCCAAGGGTCAAGAAAGCGAGATTCAAGAGGGACTGAGCGCGGGCGCGGCGCAATACATTCTCAAGCCTTTTGCCCCTGATGAGTTGATCAAACAGGTGAAGCAAATCCTGCAGCAGCACGGTAAGGCATAAGCTTAAGGGGTGTGACTGGATGAGTGCCGTCATTCTGGAAAGCAGCCTCGCGCATTATGAGGCTTTGGGCCGCGGTAAACCGCTGCTCTTCCTGCATGGCTGGCTCGGCTCATGGCGCTATTGGGTGCCTTCGATGGTGGCCTTATCCTCATCCTATCGCGCTTATGCCTTGGATTTCTGGGGCTTTGGGGATTCCGATAAGAACCGTGAGCGCTACTCTATTGATAGCTATGTGGCGCAAGTAGCGCTGTTTATGCAACAGATGGGGCTGCCCCAAATTCCTCTGGTGGGGCACGGTCTCGGCGGGTTGGTCGCTCTGCACTTTGCGCAGCGCTATCCGAATCAGGTAGAGCAATTGCTGTTGACTAACGTTCCCTTTGCTGCCGAGAGCATGAGCCGCACCTTGACCGGGTTTGGCGGCGGTGAGAACCCTGCCGCACGTATTCTCGGGCGGCGTCTCAACGAATATCAGGAAGTTGCTTTGGAAGCCGCAAAAACCGATGGGGACGCCGTGCTCAATACCTTGCGCAATGTGGCACACTATGACTTGAGTCTGCTGCTCGAAGACCTGGATATTCCGGTCATGTTCTTATATGGCACGCAGGACCCACTCATTCAGGTTCCTGTGGATGGGGTAATAGATGGTCTGGAGGAGAATGTCAACATCCTGTTGATGGATGGCGTGCAGCATTTCCCGATGTTGGAAGACACCAGCAAGTTCACCCGGCTGGTGTTGGACTTCCTCATTCATCGGGATAATTGGGATGCTATTGAAGTTAAGGCTGAATGGCGCCGGCGAATGCGTTGAGCCTGTGCTGGTGAGAAACAACCATGAGCAAAACGATTAATCGCTCCAAACCGGTAACGTCCTCAGAGTCCGATCCATGGGCTGCGGGGTTGTTGCTGCGCGTCCTGGTTGTGCTGGCCGCCGGACTGGCCTTGCTGGCGCCGCTGGGCTTTGTGCCTATCATTCCCGTTTCCACCAGCGCTGTTGCCGCGACTCAGCCCCAAAGCGGACCCGCGCTCATTCCTTTGGGCGCTTCCACGCCAACCCCGGGGCCCCTGGCCCTGGTTAATCCTGAGCCTGCTGCGTTTCATGTCATTCGTGTGGGAATTGTTGCGGGGCACGTGGGCAGTGATAGTGGTGCGGTATGCCCTGATGGCCTACAGGAAGTGCAACTCAATTCTCAAATTGCCGACCTGGTTGTGGGAATGTTGCGAGCGCGCGGCTGGAACGTAGATTTGCTGGAAGAGTTCGATGAGCGCCTTACTGGCTATCAGGCGGACGTGTTGCTTTCAATTCACGCGGATTCCTGCGGGTATGCGGGCAAGACGGGCTTTAAGGTGGCTCGGGCGGAATCCAGTTATATTCCGGGCAGTGAGGATATATTGGTATCATGCCTCAGCCGGTATTATCACGCGCGCACGGGCCTTCCCTTTGACGCCAATACTATCACCTTCGATATGACGCGCTACCATGCGTTTTACGAGATTGATCAGAGTACCCCGGCTGCAATTATTGAGACGGGATTCATGCTGGACGATCGCGAAATACTGGTGGAACGCCAGGACGTGGTCGCTTTGGGCATCGTTGAGGGGCTGGTCTGCTTCCTTGAGGGGGAGACGGCACCGTAGGTCTGCTGGTGTCTGTGTGGTGAACTGGGGTGGTTTAATCAAGCTCTATGCTTGTGCTGTGCCAGTCTTTCGTGTATAATAAATTTGCATTCTCATTTGCTATACCTCTAATGAAAGGAGAGCCGCAATGTACCATAAAGTCACGATTGTTGGGCACCTTGGAAAAGACCCCGAGATGCGCTATACGCCTGATGGGACACCTGTTACTACATTTAGCGTAGCCTCGTCACGCAAGTGGAGTAATACCGACGGATCTCAAGGCGAGGAAACAGTTTGGTTCCGCATTACTGTCTGGCGGCGTCAGGCGGAAACTGCTGCGCAGTATCTGCAGAAGGGGCGATTGGTTCTGGTTGAGGGGCGCCTAACTCCTGATAAAGCCACGGGCGGCCCGCGCGTTTGGACAGGACAGGATGGTACACCCCGTGCCAGTTTTGAAATCACTGCGGAGAATATTCGTTTTCTCGGTGGCAGAACCGAAGGTGATAGCCGCGCAGGGGTTGCTGAGCCTGATGCTTCTTATGATGGTGGCGAGGACCTGCCCTTCTAGGCAGTACGGGATGGAGAGCAACAGAGGGGCATTGCCCCTCTGTTTTTGATTACGAGGACTTTGCTAGGAGAGCATAGCTATGAATAATCCCAAACCCAAGGCCTTGAATGTAGAGTTGCCGGTGGGACTCGAACCCGTTTATGCCAACTTTGCGCTGATCACTCATTCACCATCAGAGATGGTCTTCGATCTGGCGCAAGCTCTGCCCAATCAACCTCAGATTCGGGTGAAGGCGCGGGTGGTCATGACCCCTTTCAATGCCAAGCTGTTATTGCGGGCTTTGCAGGAGAACCTGGCCAAATACGAAGCGACGTACGGTGAAATTGCGCTCCCGGGACAGGGGGAGGACCTTGCCCGGGCTTTCTTCGGCTCCGCGCGTCCCCCTGAAGGAGAGGAATAGATGACACTCAATCTGGATACCTGGCTGGATGGCTTGGCTGAGGCGGTGCAGGAGGATTGGCGCCCTCGCAATGCGGCGCGTGACCAGGTGTTAAACCAGAGCCGGGAGCTCATCCGGCTCTGTTCACAGGCAATCCGCGCCGGACATCGCGAGGAGTGGGAGTCCGCTCAGTCTATTCTGGCTGAGGCTGATGCGATGGCAAATGAGATTCGTGCGGCGCTTGAGCCTTATCCCGATTTGTTTTATGCCGGCTATACCCAGGATGCCCTCAAGGAGCTGGTGGAAGCGCATCTCACCTTGGTGCTGGTGGCGAATCGCACGCTCCCTTCGCCCATGGAGCTGGCTGTGCCTTATGCGGCTTATCTCAACGGCTTGTGTGAAGCGGCTAGCGAATTGCGCCGGCGATGCCTGGATTGCATGCGCCGCGGGCAGATGACGGAAGCCGAGCGCTTGCTGGCGATTATGGATTCTGTATATGAAGTGCTAATGTCATTCGATTATCCTGATGCGCTTACCGGCGGCTTACGGCACCGGGTGGATCAACTGCGGGCGGTATTGGAACGTACACGCGGCGATTTGACCAATGGCTTGCAGATGCAGCGCCTGCTGGAGGCATTACAGCAGGGCTGACCTGCACAACCTGAGGACTTACATTCAAAACCGATGCGTCGCATCAGCCCGGAATTTGCGCCTCGCGTTGGAAGAAAACCCGAACGCCATGGGGGCAAAAACAAGCCCGTCAGCATACAACGGTCAAATTTGTTTCCCGGAAGGTGTTTTTCAGGTTGACACAAGCGATGCTTGGCATATACTGCAAGCAAGACGGTGTCCGCGGGCGTCTCTTTTTGCCATGGTACAGTATGGTGAGACTTCCGTAAACTGTGACCGTCACATGAGGCAAGTATATGGCAAGTGTTCGCGGGCATGCCTTGATCACAGGCGGAGCGGGGTTTATTGGCTCCCATCTTTCGGAAGCGTTGCTGGCGCAGGACTGGCGGGTCACTATTATTGACAATCTCTCGACCGGCCGTTTCGAAAACATCCAGCATTTGGTCTCCGACCCTCATTTTACGCCAGTTATAGATACAATCACGCATGAGGTGGTGCTCGACCGGCTTGCCGGTGAATGTGATGTGATTTTCCACCTGGCGGCGGCAGTGGGCGTGGAGTTGATTGTGCGCGACCCGGTGCGCGTGATTGAGACCAACGTCCTGGGAACCCATGCCGTCCTGCAAGCTGCAGCCCGATACCGGAAGAAGGTGCTCCTGGCTTCCACTTCCGAAGTGTACGGCAAAAGCAACAAAGTCCCCTTTGGCGAAGATGATGATCGCGTGCTGGGGCCGACGACCAAAGCCCGCTGGAGTTATTCTGATTCCAAAGCGGTAGATGAGTTTCTCGGCTTGGCTTATCACCGCCAGATGGACTTGCCGGTGGTGGTCTTTCGCCTGTTCAACACAATTGGACCGCGCCAGACGGGGCAGTATGGGATGGTGGTGCCGCGCTTCGTGAAGCAAGCGCTCAATGGCGGACCTATCACGGTCTATGGCGATGGAAGCCAGAGCCGCTGTTTCTGCAACGTGCAGGACACGGTACGCGCCTTGTTGTTACTGGCTGAAAACCCTGAGGCGGTAGGTCGGGTTTTCAATGTGGGAACTGTGGAAGAGGTTACCGTACTGGAACTGGCACAGCGGGTATGGGAGGGGGTAGAGCGTGGCGCGCCAGCTATCGCGCTGCCGGATCCGGCGAAGCGGGTGGTCTTCATCCCCTACGATCAAGCCTACGAGCCCGGCTTCGAGGACATGCAGCGGCGCGTGCCTGATATCAGCCGCATCAAGCAGCTCACAGGGTGGGAACCTCGCATCCCACTGCAGCAGACACTCGCGCAGCTCATTGAGGTGGCATTGACGTAGACTGCGTTTGAGTAGGCTCACTGCAAACATCAGAAGCTCTGGAAGCGGAGGGTTTTCATGGCATGTTATTTGGTAACTGGGGGCGCGGGCTTCATCGGCTCGCATATCGTGGATGAGTTGGTGCGCCGCGGCGAGACGGTCCGTGTGCTGGATGATTTTTCTAGCGGACGCCGCGAGAATATTGCGCACAATTTGGAGCATGTTGAGCTGCTCGAGGGCAGTCTCTGTGATCTTGAGATGGTTCGTCGTGCCGTCGCGGGTATGGATTATGTGCTGCATCTGGGAGCCATTCCTTCGGTGCCGCGCTCCGTTGCGGCGCCGTTGGCTTCACATCAGGCCAATGTGACCGGCACGCTCCACGTGTTGCTGGCAGCACGCGAGGCGCAAGTGCGGCGGGTTGTGTATTCGTCTTCCTCCTCTGTATACGGCAACAGTCCTACGCTGCCCAAGCACGAGGACATGCCTACCCATCCTCTATCGCCCTACGCTGTATCAAAACTCGCGGGCGAGAATTATTGCACGGCATTTCATGAGGTCTACGGTTTGCCCACGGTGAGCCTGCGGTATTTCAACGTCTTTGGCCCCCGGCAGGACCCCAATTCCGAATATGCGGCTGTGATTCCCAAATTCATCACCGCAATGTTGAAGGATGAATCGCCTATTATTTACGGTGATGGCTTGCAGTCGCGGGATTTCACCTATGTGACGAATGTGGTTGCTGCCAATCTCCGGGCTTGTGAACGCGAGGACGCCGTGGGGCAGGTGATGAATGTAGCCTTGGGGGATCGTGTGACGCTATTGGAGCTGGTCGAAGAATTGAATGGTATCCTGGGCACGCAGCAGCTGCCACGTTTTGAGGCGGAGCGCCCCGGTGACGTCAAGCATTCGCAGGCGGATGCGTCGCGGGCAAAGGCCCTGCTGGGTTTGGAGCGATTTGTGAATTTCCGCCAGGGGTTACGCGAGACGGTTGGGTGGTTTCGGAATTAGGATGCGGGGTGGCTTGTAAGGCCTGACCTTGCCGCATCCAGGCGTAGAACTCCAGTCAAGTTGTAGGTGTGCAAAGGAGGAGCAATGCAGCAGGAAAATCTCATTGGCACGACGATGGGGCAGTACCAGATTCTGGATGAACTGGGCCGTGGTGGAATGGCAATTGTTTATAAAGCCTGGCAGCCCTCTCTACGCCGCTATGTGGCCTTGAAGGTACTGCTGCCTTATCTGGGGAACGATCCGGAGTTCATTCAACGCTTCCAACAAGAGGGGATTGTGGCGGCTAACTTGAGCCATCCCCATATTGTGACCATCTATGAAGTGGGTCAGCATGAGGGGCACATTTTTATCGCCATGGAATACGTTGAAGGCACATCTCTAGAGCAGTTGGTTCTGGATCAGGGCGCGCTCCCGCTCGAACGTGCCGTGGGCATTCTGCGCCAGGTCGCCGAGGCGTTGGACTATGCGCACAAGCGGCGTTTCCTGCATCGCGATATCAAACCGGCTAATATCCTGCTCGCTGAAGACGACCGCGTGGTGATCACCGATTTTGGCATTGCCAAAGCCCTGGAAGGCTCTGGGGCCACCGCGCGATTGACTTCAACTGGGACTGTCTTGGGAACGCCTGCCTATATGTCCCCCGAGCAAATTCAGGGTTTGGCGGTAGACCATCGTAGTGATTTGTATGCGCTGGGTATTGTAGCGTATGAGATGTTGAGCGGTCAGGTGCCTTTCGATGGGACGACGACGGCGCTGTTGTATGCACAGGTTAACAATCCTCCGCCGGCAATCACTCGTTTTACGCCCGGATTGCCTCAGCATGTCGAATGGACTATCGCACGGATGTTGGCCAAACAGTCCAGCGAGCGCTTTGTGAGCGCTGGAGAATTTGTCGCGGCCCTGGCCGGCGCCGCAGGTGCGGCAGTGCCGGCGCCTGCTTATGGGATTTCGGCGACCCCGCCAATGCCTGCGCCGGCGCCGCGTGGGGGCACGGCGGTTATGCCTCCTGGAACACAATTGCCGCAGTATAATGGATTGCCTGCATCTGCTCCCACGGCCTCATCGCAGCCCTATGGGACGGTTCCTGCTAACATGCCCGCAGGAGGACCTCCCGCACCCTACGGCTATCCGCCCACTCAGGCAGCGGCGCCTTCACCGGCTTATGGTTACCCTCCGGCGGCATCAGGATGGGCTGAGCCGGTGCCGGCGAAGAAGAAACGGGCTGTGTGGCCATGGTTGGTGGGTGGAGGAATACTCCTGGTCCTGGTGGCGGTGGCGGCGGTATTCGGCTATTTCTTCCTGCAGCGTATGACGGTAGCCAGACTGGTGGAAGAGGGTGAAGCTGCCTTGGCTGCGCAGGATTATGCTGCTGCGCAGGTTGCGTTTGAAGCGGCGCTGGAGAAAGATGCGGAGAATGCTGCGGCGTATCGCGGGTTGGGCTGGGCGCAGTATGAGTCGGGGCAGTATGAGGCGGCGGGGGCGTCTTTTGGGAATGCGGTGCAATTAGAGCCGGAGAGCGTGGATGGCTATAAGGGGCAGAGTATAAGTTATTATGCTGTTAAGGATTACGAGAATGCCTATACTGCCTCACAGCAGTGGGTCGCTCGGGAACCTAATAACCTTGAGGCCCATAATCAGTTGGGCCTGGCTGCATATCAATCGCGGCGTCATACGGAGGCTCGTGACGCCTTCCTTCGCTCACTGGAGTTGGGGGAGTCTGAAACGGCGTTTGATGGGCTGAGCAATCTCTATCTACAACAAGGTGAGTTTGATTCCTTGCTTGAGGTATCTGAGCGTTGGGCGCAGATCGCACCTGAGAGCGCTGATGCGTATAGAATGATGGGGCTGGCATTCAATGGCTTGAATCAATGTGACCCGGCTATCAATGCGTTCTCACGGTCATTGGAGATTCAAGAGAAGGCTGAGAGTTACGAGGGTTTGACGACGGTGTACAACAAATGCAAGGATTACGAAGGTGCATTGACAACGGCGGAGAAGTGGATCAATTTAGATGCTTCCGATGTGAAAGCCCGCGTTGCATATGGTAATGCATTAATGAACTTGAAACGGTACGATGAGGCCATCTCTGTTTACAAAGAAGCTAATCGGATCAAAGAGACGGTGGGGGCGTACCTCGGGTTGACGGTGAGTTATCATCAATCTGGAGATTATGCTTCATCTTTAACCTATGGTGAGAAGTGGATAGCCCTGGCGCCTACAGATCCCTTAGCCTTCTCTGTGACTGGTTGGAGCTCATTCCATCTGAAGCGTTTTGATGAGGCTGTCACATATTTCCTTCAGTCTGCTGAGATACAGGAAAACATATCTGCTTATACCGGCTTATGCAATGCACATTATGCTTTGGAACAGTACAACGAGGCGCTTGTTGCTAATGACCGCTGGGTAGAGTTGGAACCCAGAAATGCTAATGCTCATGCGTTTCGAGGATGGATTTATGTGAAGCTGGGTGATTGTGATTTCGCTACACAAAGCTTCACAACAGCTCTGGAGATCAATCCCGATTACAGCTGGGCTAAAGAAGGGCAGTCTCAGTGCGCGCCCGCGCCATAATTCCTGCTAGGTAGTTGTCTTGGTGCCAGGATTGCGCTCAACGATTTCAACTAAAGAAATCGAGAGCGCTTTCTTTGTCACATGGTAGATATGGACGCGGGGATTAGTCTTTCTCATCGAAGATGTGTTTTGGTAGAGACTAACCACGGTTCCGCCTATTTTATTTACTGTGTCGAGGTAATAGTGCTGTCCTTATTGCAAGCGAAATCACTCTTTGAGGCTTGTAGAAGACACCTACGCGGATTAACTGTTGTGCTGCTTCTGCTGGTAGGAATGAAAGCTCTTGCGCTTGCAAGCATGTTTCATGTGAATTTTGCCATGTTGGATTTTCGGAACATGTTGGTGGAGCAGGAGCCTCGGGTACCTGACATCTATCCATTCTATGGATTGTTTGAGGGTGACTCCCGAATTATTCATATTGCAGATGTGCTGGAGCGTGCCGTTGTTCTTTCACAGGGATCCTTTACTGCATCTTGGTCCTTGGGGCGAGTCGCGCTGGCTTCCGGGAGTGCCGATCGTGCTACTGAGGTACTTGAGAAGTGGACAGATAGAGCGCAACGAAACCCTTTGTTGTACATGGATTTATTAACCTCATTCGACAAGATTCACGCCGCCGCGAATGTAGTGACGGTTTATGAGTCAGCCCCCTTGCCATTAGTGACCCGTACCATTAGTGATACGGTGGCACTGGCTTATATGGACCTTAATTCGATAGTTGGGACTGAGCAGAAAAATTACAGCGTGCTAAAGTGTGCAGCGACGTTGCGCCCGGAAGATTTATATGTCAACTATCACCTGTGGAGACTCACTCAGAAGAGTGATGACCAAACGACTGCTGGATATCGTGAGGCTTTGATCCACTATCCGTTTGAAGCGGTGAATCCAACAGATATGCGGTTGTTGGATTATGCAATGGAAGTTATGCCTGCTTTGCGTGCTGATGGAGTTTGGGATCGCGATCAGCTCAGTACTCTTGTTTCGTATTTGGTCTGGCGTCATGGCTCTCTGTTGAGCGTGCAGGATCTGCTGCAGGAATTGGCACGGCTCTATCCTTCTGAACCGGAATGGCCTTTCTACCTGGGTGAAGCCTTCCATCGTCATGGAGATTGGGCCAGGGCAGAGCAGGCATATTTGCAAGCACTGAGCATAGATCCGGGTTATGCTACGGCTTATTTGCGGTTGGGATTAGTGAGTGAGGCCCGCTGCAAAGAGAATGATTCGGCATGTGATACCGCGGCGTTCGAATGGTATTCTCAGTATCATGCACTGGCACCGAACGATGTATTCGCTTTAATGAAGCTTACGCAGTTATGTGAGGACACTGGATGCTATGAGCTGGGGCTTTGGCGTGAAGAATTGCGGATGCATACCGATGGACGACTCTTTGTCGCAAATCAACTGGGTGTGCCGGTAGATACTGTCCGCTTAGGACCTGATTTAGTGACAAACGCGGGCTTTGAAAAATGGCGCGACCAGAATCCAGAAGGATGGGCGTTGGGCATTTATCAAGGGCAGAATCGGAATTGCGGATACTATGCTGCCGGTGAAGACGATTTGATATTCGGGATGGGTGTGGCTCGCATCATTGCCCTTTGGGAACATGTTGTGCCGGAGCAAGCACGGACATATGCGGAGTATATTGGGACGGCCCATCCCTATGGTGATGAGAGATATCTTATTTCGCTCCGCTATGCTTCTCAGGATCCAGATAATATGGATCTGGTATTCCTGGGTGAAAACACCGTGGTGGGTGGAACACGACTTGCGTATGCGGGTGTTAAGGATTCCAATCGTCAGTGGTTCGTTAAACACATACTGATTGATGGCGCTTCAATCTCGACACCTCTTACACCGCTGATTCGCAACTGGGGACGAGGTCAGTTGTGGATTGATGCTTTGGAGATCAGGCCTGTTATACTTGGCGAAGATTCAGACAGGCAAAAAATGCTACCTGGTCGAGGACGATAATGGGGTTAGTTCACAAGCTTGATGATGTTGAACAAGGGCCGGTTATGGAAGTCGCTCTTCCCGATATTGAGCGGGTTCGTGCCTATAAGTGGTCTGCGAGCTTACGGTTGTTTCCCATCGTTTTCTTCTTAACCTATTTGAGTTTAACCGTTCTGCTGTTTGCTTTTGGGCCCTGGCCTTATCCGGTGCAAAACGGCGCAAAACTGTATTTTTATCTCTTTTGCACTCATGTTGCTTTATTAATTGGGTACCTTACTGCGGCAAATCGAAAGCCTGGTGGATATTATGGCCGTTGGTCGGTAGGTCACCTGGTTGTCATTTCCTCTGTGATCAGTGCTCTGCTGTTCTTCCCTACTTCAAAACTGACGACAGGGAGTTACTTTCCCGATATTCGTGGCGCGCTGGGGAATTTGGGCATTGCCTATTTCAGATCACAAGCCCTGAGGCAAGAGGGCGTCCCAGTTGTTATGTACATGCGGATATTCCTGGCCCCATTTACAATCGTGTTATTGCCTTTAACAGTATTCTATTGGGGGCAGCTGCGACCTTTTTTGCGGAGGCTCGCACTCGTTGTAGCTCTGGGGGATCTGGTACTTTCTGTGTCTATTGGGACAAATGCCGGAGTCGCCCGGTTTCTGTTCATTGCTGTTTGGTTGCTCTTTGCCTCTTCGGTTTCTAAGGGGCGTCGGCTGCAACGGCGTCGCCCCGGTGGCCGCGTGCTTGTTCTAGGCGTTATAGCTTTTGTTCTGATATTCTCTTTCTTTACATCTACTATGCTTAGTCGGGGCAGTTCTGTTCGAAGATATTATTCCTCGACTCTGGGAGTCTACGCGGATGAGAACCATATTTTGATGCGGAGCTTTCCACCCGAGTTACAGGTAGGTGTGGCGGGTCTTAGCTCATATATAACACAAGGTTACTATGCGCTCTATCTCGCTTTGGATGAGCCCTTTGTGCCCATGTTTGGGGTCGGAAATTCACAGTTTCTCTTTCGTCAAGCTGCTCGCATTGTCGGCATGCCGGAGATCCTGGACTTACCTTATCCTGTAAGGCTGCAAAAGTATGGTTGGGATGCGTACGGTCACTGGTCAACGATTTATCCATGGCTTGCCTCGGATTTATCTTTCCCTGGCACGATTCTGTTAATGTTTCTTATTGGGCATTTATTTGCAATGGCATGGCTAGATACACTTAATCGGCTCAACCCTTTTGCTGTAGTGATGTTTTCTCAATTCCTGATTATGCTGCTTTATTTCCCGGCCAACAATCAGTTGCTGCAAGGAGGAGAAGGTTTGGTGGCTTTTTGGAGCACTCTCATATTGTGGTTGTTGACACGAACAATAATTCGTCGGGTTAGCGCGAGGATGCCACAATGAAGGATGATCTGACTCGGACGACTACGCTTCCCGATGAAAGGGATGCAGGTCTTGCGCTAGATTCAAAGGTGGCGCTGGCGTATGTTGGCAGTGTCGTGCCAGATCAGCCACTCTTCCATACCTCAGCATTCAGCCGGGCAGGGCAGCGCGCACAACAAGGATTGCTGTTGGGGCTAGAGCGTGCAGGACTACCTCCGTCCGTGATCATTTCGTTAGCTCCTATAGCTTCCTTTCCGCGATCATCCCGACTATGGGTTCGAAAATCCCATACCCATTTGTCACCAACATTGCTTGTCAAACTTGTTGGGTTTTTGAATGTAACCCCGTTGAAGCAATTTGTCATTGGCTTTAGTGTGCTCGGGGAGCTTTTACGTTGGGGCTGGAGGGTGAGGCGGAAGCCGCACCGTGTAGTCTACACATTCAACCTGAGTGTGCCGCCGGGTTTATTCACACTTCTGGGGGCGCGCCTGATTGGCGCCAAAGCGGTTGTAGCCATTAATGATGTTAACGTACCGGGTCAGACTGTACCATCTACACTTGCCAATCGTCTGGATTACTGGCTGCACAAATGGTTGATTCAACGTTTCGATGGTCACATTGTTGTGGCTGATCGCATTATGCGTGATTTTGCTCCGGATCACCCTTACCTTCGGATAGATGGCGGTATAAGACCAGAAGTATTGCAGAGAACTGGTGCGGCTTTCAAAACACGATCAGGGGATTTGGCGTCATTCGTCATCGCATTTGCTGGAAGTTTGGATGAGGCTAATGGCATGCTCGTCCTGATAGAGGCGTTTTCCAGGCTCAAGGGAGAGCGCTTTCGCCTTCGTATTGCAGGTGGAGGGACTCTGGAGCAGGCGGTAAAAACGGCGGCAGCCATGGATTCCCGCATTGAATATCTGGGATATATCTCATTCGAGCAAGTATTGGACCTCTACAATTCTGCGGATGTACTGATTAATATGCGATTGACGCAGTCAATACATACGGATTACTTCTATCCTTCGAAGTTGTTGGAGTACTTTTCGTCGGGCACGCCCGTTATAAGTACCTGTACTGGTCACACTGAAGAGGAGTACGGAAGTATCTGTTATCTTTGTAAGGATGAGACACCGCAGGGGTTGGCTGATCTGCTGGAGAAGGTGAGTGCTTTGCCCATACAAGAAAGATCTCGCATGGGCGATGCCGCTCGTGCCTATGTGACTGACAACAAGACTTGGGATGCTCAAGCCCGCAAAGTACTAGAATTTATCTGTAAAGCGGTATTGCGTGATCCGAGTCTTTGTGAAGAGGGTTCATTTTGATCGGCACAGAATAATGCCGATGATCGCTACTGATAACTGGCCTACAGAAACCATAAAGTGGTGTCTGGTCACATGTTCCAGGCGCAACTAGCATTGCACATTACTAAAATCAAGGTATCATGTTCTCTCTATGAAGAGTTTTCGGTTAAGTGGCGTTGAAGGGACAGCAATCGCTAATCTTGTGTCCTTTGGATTCAATATGGTGACGTCTGTTATTGCCGCTCGTCTCTTGGGTCCGCAGGGTCGTGGAGAACTAGCAGCGATGCAGAATTTAGCAATGTTCACATTGACTTTTGGTACATTTGGAATTCCGACCGCAGCGGCTTACTATGCAGGGAAAGACCCCAAACGGGCGAATATTACCTTCTCAACTGCCCAGATCATGCTTCTTTTGTTGGCTTTTCCAGTTTATATACTCATGTATGCTCTGGCACCAGAGTTGTTATCCTCTCAAGACACGTATGTGATTCAGGGCGCTCGTATTTTTCTTCTCCGTGTTTTTATCCATTTTGCTGGCGGACTTCCATATTTCATGTTGCGTGGTCTTGGGCGAATGGCCGTTTGGAATGGAATACGTGTCCAATTCTCCGTTTTGTGGCTCATGGTTTTTGTGATTGGTTTTTTTTCTGGGCAAATCAGTTCGCTGTTTGTTGCGTATGGATATCTGGTAGCAATATTGATTCACAACATTACCTGGATGATTGCAATGTTTTTGACCGTTCGAGGATCATATAAGCCTGACCTCAGTCTGACTCCATCTCTCTTCCGTTATGGTCTCCCATCAATGCTGAGCAGTGTTCCCCGAGAGTTAAATCTGCGCATTGATCAATTGTTGATGGCGGCTTTTTTGCCATCGGAGACACTGGGATATTACGTGGTTGCTGTTGCCTGGGGAAGCTTACTGTCTCCTGTCATGAATGCCTTTGCTCAAACTGCGTTTCCACATTTGGCTGCATTGCATCATGAACAGGCACAAAGTGATCTTTTGCAGAAGATTCTGCGTCGGAGTGTATTGGTGGGATCGCTCTTGATTTCCGTGTTCGTCGTTGGGGCACCTGTAGTTATTCCAGCGGTCTATGGTAATGCTTTCAAGGCTTCTATTGCCGCAGCGATGGTGTTGGTGGTGGCTGGTTTTATTTCGAATTTGAATGATATTCTTGAGGAGTCTTTTCGCGGTTTGGGCAAACCTAAATGGCCTATGGTGGCACAAATTACAGGATTAATCAGCACTATTTTGCTTCTGTTCTTATTGTTGCCGCGTTACGGGCTTCTTGGAGCGGCTCTTGCTTCAATAGCTAGCTATACCTTTGTCTTTTTCGTCTTTGTGGTGCTGCTCAAGCGTGAGACTGGATTGTCGTTTGCAGTGGCATTTGTTCCAACTTCCAAAGATGTTCGCGAACTGTATCAATATCTCGTCGGGAGATTTCCAAAGCGACTATCACGACCCATTCCCAAATCTCGGGAGTGATTCCATATTTGTGTGAAAACCTTTGCTGCTTACAAAAACGAGATTGCGTGTAATGCATCTGCTTTGACTAGATGCTCATTTCAGGTAGTGCGGCGCAACATGAGAATTTTAGTCGTTACGAATCACTATCTCCCTGGATACAAAGCGGGGGGGCCGATCCGCACGCTTGCCAGCGTCACTGATGCTTTGGGAGATGAATTTGAGTTCCTGGTTCTGACTTCGGACCGTGATTTATCCGGACCACCCTATTCGAGCATTCAACCCGGCGTGTGGCAGCGGGTGGGTAAAGCGCAGGTGTTATATCTGCGTTCGACCGAGAGGCGGTGGGCGTGCTGGAAGCGGCGGCTCAATGCTTTGGATTTCGATGTCATTTATCTGAACAGCTGTTTTTCTCGCCTGACCATTAGGACCCTTGCGCTCCGGTGGCTGAAGCTGATACCATCGAAACCGATCGTCCTGGCGCCGAGGGGCGAATTCTCGCCAGGAGCTTTAGGGCTCAAGAAGTACAAGAAGAAGCTTTATCTGGCGCTGACAAAAGTACTGAATTTCTACCAAGACATTGTCTGGCAGGCTTCCAGCGCATATGAACGCGAGGATATTGCGCATGCCATGCAAGGCAAGAACCCTATAGTTGTGGTGGCCCAGGATTTGGTGCCAGTGCGTAAAAGGAACTCTGATATTGTGTTCAAAGATGTTGGCGCTCTTAAGTTAGTTTTTCTCTCGCGGGTTTCTCGCAAGAAGAATCTTGATTATGCATTGAGGCTTTTGTCCGGCTTAACAGGTCGTGTCATTTTTGATATCTATGGACCGCTTGAAGATTTGGCTTACTGGAAGGAATGCCAATCCATCATCGCGCAGATGCCACCCTCTATTGAGGTTACCTACAGGGGGGAGATTATGCCTGAGCAGGTTATGGATACGTTTGGCAATTATCACTTGTTCTTGTTTCCGACGCGTGGGGAGAATTTTGGGCATGTGATTTCCGAGGCGCTGCGCGCGGGGTGCCCGGTATTGATTAGTGATACAACCCCCTGGAGAGGTTTGGAAGAGCAAAAGGCTGGATGGATTGTTCCGCTTTCACAACCAGAACGATTCATAACTATTCTCGAGAACATGCTCCAAATGGATGACGCTGCTTTCAGGGAGTATGCTGATCATGCGCGTCGTTTTGGCGAAACTGCGGCGAATGATCCTGCTGTGATTGAAGCCAATCGTACGCTATTTTTAACTGCGGCGAAATGCAACTGAGAAAGGATTTGAGATGAAGTTTAATGGTCGGGTTTTGCTTATTACCGGTGGCACCGGCACCTTTGGCAATGCCGTACTGGATCGCTACCTGGATACCGATGTTCAGGAAATTCGCGTCTTCTCGCGGGATGAGAAGAAGCAGCATGATATGCGGCTGGCTTACAATAATCCCAAGCTAAAGTTCTATATCGGCGACGTGCGGCGGCCCGAAAGCCTGCGAGATGCGATGACCGGGGTAGATTTTGTGTTTCATGCAGCGGCGCTCAAGCAGGTGCCTTCATGTGAGTTTTACCCCATGGAGGCGCTGCTCACCAATGCTGTGGGTACTGAGAATGTGATGAACGCGGCAGTTGCCTCGGGTGTGCAGCGGGTGGTGGTGCTTAGCACCGATAAGGCTGCCTATCCCATTAATGCGATGGGGATTTCCAAAGCGATGATGGAAAAACTGGCCATTGCAAAATCGCGTATTGCCGTGGAACGCGACTGCATTATTACCATTACGCGTTACGGTAATGTCATGGCTTCGCGCGGTTCGGTCATCCCGCTCTTCATCGAGCAAATCAAGACGGGCAAGCCGCTCACGGTGACTGATGCAACCATGACACGCTTTATGATGAGCATTACCGATGCTGTAGATTTGGTACTCTATGCTTTTGAGCATGGGGTCTCGGGCGACCTTTTTGTGCAGAAGGCGCCAGCCGCGACGATAGAGACTTTGGCAGACGCGCTCAAACGGATTTTCGAGGCCGATAATCCTATCCGTGTCATCGGTACCCGGCACGGTGAAAAGAAATACGAAACGTTGCTGACCAGTGAGGAGATGCTGCGCGCCGAGGATTTGGGGGATTATTATCGCGTACCGGCAGATAATCGCGATTTGAATTATAATCTCTATTTTACTGAGGGGCGCGAGCCGTTGTTGGATGGCGATTATAATTCTGACAACACCCGAAGGTTGGATGAGGACGAGATGGTGGAGATGTTGCTGAAATTGCCAGAGGTGCGAGCTGCTCTAGAATGAAGCATCTCGAGAATAGGGGCATACAAAGTGTCTTCTGCGATGGCCTCTGTATTTTCGATATCTCTTGGGTGCGGATTGGAGAAAGCCATGGTTAAAGTTGTGATTACCGGAGCACGCGGTTTTATTGGCAGGAATTTGGTGGCGCAGTTGGCACCGCGCGAGGATGTGCAGGTGTTTGGCTTTGATCTCGAACAACCGCTTCAGAAATTGGAAGCGGCGCTGGCAGAAGCTGACATTGTCTTCCACCTTGCTGGCGTTAACCGGCCTGAATCCGTGGAGGAATTCACGACTGGCAATGTGACATTTACCGCGCAGGTCTGCGAAATACTGAAAGCGGGCGGACGTGCGGTGCCTTTGGTGCTCTCTTCTTCGATTCAGGCAGAGCGTGATAATCCCTACGGTCGAAGCAAATTACAGGCTGAGGAGACGGTTGGCCGTTATGCTGAAGAAGCGCAGGCGCCGGTCATCATTTACCGGTTGAAGAACGTTTTTGGTAAGTGGTGCCGGCCCAATTACAACTCCGTTGTGGCGACTTTCTGCCACAATATTGCGCACGATTTGCCGATCACCATATCCGATCCAGCAAACCGGGTAGCCCTGGTGCATGTTGATGATGTGGTCAGGTCTTT
>JAFGFB010000285.1 GCA_016931315.1 Anaerolineae bacterium | reverse complement strand
GGGCTGTGCCCGCAAAAATCACGCTCGCGGAGAGAGGCGCAGAGGCTTTTTTGAGTGATCTAGCCGATTTTGCCACTGTAGTTTTTTTGATGATATTCGTGTGCCTTTGATAAACTCTGACGTGAGTAAGACTGAAGGTTGAGCGCATGAAGTTTTGGGGCTATGTGCTGTTAGTCGTGCTGATTCTGACAGGTGTTGCCGTGCCCGCGGCAATGGTATCGGCGCAGGCTTCCCCCGATGCGGTGAACATTTACTATGTTGGCCCGCAAGATGAGATTTATGCCGCAATACAACGTGCAGCTCCTTATGTCCTGCTGGTGGATAATCCCGAGCTGGCTCAGGTATTCGTCCTCAACGATCCCGTGTTGGAGTACGCGCAACTTCAGAGTATCGGTCGCTTGGTGCTGCGGGAAGAAGTGGGCCTGGTTCTCTTTCTGGGGCCGCATTTCCCAACTGACGCAAATGATATTCGGGCTTTGCTTGGCGTTGGCGCCTTTGGGTTATCTGCTGCCAAGAACAATTTGCAGAGCCTGCGGAACAGCACAGAGCCGGACCCTTTGCAGGCAGCTATCGCCTGGAATTCTGCACCGGAGCTCCGCGCGCGTTCGGTTGTTTCTAACCCCAATTTGCTGCAGCCTGTGGTTATCACCGCAGCTGGGGAGCCTGTGGTGCAGCGGGGGCGGGGACGTGAGCAGGTACAGATTTTTGTTGTGGGCGCCTGGCTTGCAGATGTCAGCAATGCCGTTTGGGCTGAGTGGCCCTACTTCGACTACTTTCTCTACCGGCTATTGGCTGAGGCTGCCGGCGCGCCGCGTTTGCTGGCTTTTGCGGATTATCCGCGCGCACCGGTGCCTCAGGGGCGCATTCGTGGTGCGATGGGGGGATTGGCAGTGCTGGACCTCCTCATCTTTCTTGTGGCGCTTTTCATTGCCCGCCGTAGCCTTTTTCTGCATCCCCAGCGCTGGATGAAGGCGCGTCTCACCTCTTCTGCACATCCTTCCGAATGGCAGGCGGTTGGCTTTCATCGCCCTCTTGCGGCGCTGTTGTTCTTGTTGGGCATCGGCCCATTGATGCTTTTGCCCTGGTTAAGTTTTCAGTTGCAGCTGCTACCGAATCTGTTGCTACCCTGGACTCAGACGCAGGGTTTTTGGGAGCAGACCGGGCAATGGTTGACCTGCCTGTGGATTCTCCTGGACGCGGGGTTGGGAACGGCTGCCGTATGGTATTTCGCCGCGTGGCGAGCGCGTGAGCCTAGAGAGGGCTTGCGTTACATGCAATTGTACATCTGGTGGCAGATATTGAGCGGTGCGGTCCAGCTGTTTCTCACCTTCGCCTGGGTCATTTTTATCATGCCACGGACCCCATGGGCGCACCTGGCTTTCTATCTTGTCGCGCGGACGCTTCTGCAATTCCCCGGCTTTTTACTGATTTTTCGCTACTTCTTCCGAGCTGAGCAGCGTTTCGACTATGAGCAGCGGTTGGTGGTGTTAGCAGCACTGGGGGGCATGGCGCTGCAATTCTTCTTTGTGGTTTTGTTCCGGCAGGTGTTTCCTAACCTCTTTGATCTCGACGTGACCATCCGCAGCGTTCTGGGGCTGGGAGCGGGCCTCTATTTTGCGGAATGGCTTGCTTTTGGCTTTGGGGTTTTCCTCTACCGGCATTTGGGTTATACCCTCTATCCCCTGTTTGTGCCGGCTTTTGATTGGGGCGTGTTGAAGCGTGCGCTGCGCTATGGAATGCCTTGGGCTGCCGGCACACTGGCAGTGGCTATTGGAACGCTGTTGCAGAGCCTGTGGTTGCCACGTTGGCTGCCAGAATTTGGCTCGGGGCAGTTATGGGGGGCGGCTTTTCTTTTTGTTCTGGTTTTTGAGGCGTTACAGTTAGGGCTTTATGATAGCCTTATGCCGGCGCTGGTGGAGGCTTTGCATCAGGAGGCGCGCACGCTGGTGCGATATATTCTGGGTCAGGCATTGCGCTATGGCTTGTGGGCGGCGTTGCCTTTGCTGGTTGCGCTGATACTGATCAATGAACGCCTGGAAGCAGGATGGTTGGGAGGCGCCTATGTGGGTTTGACACCTTTCCTGGGACCGATTCTGGCTTGGACCGCCTTACAGGGGCCTGCCTGGGCTGCTGAGCGGTTGTTGGAGGCTGAGGGGCATCCGGGATTGCGCTCGGTGGCTTTGGCTGTGGAGCAAGGCCTGCGCCTGGCATTGCTGGCATGGCTTGCGCCCCGCCTGGGCGTGTCCGGCCTATGGATCGCATTTCTATCGCCGCTGGTTGTTCGGACTGTCTTTGGCTGGGGCTGTATTCGGCGTTGGCGGGTTAAATTCAACCTCTGGCAAGCGTTTGTTGTTCCTGCAAGTGCGGCGTTCCTGGTCTACCATGGGCTGCGGTTATTGTTGCTGGTGACGGCTTCGTCTGAGGTGATTTTTACGCAGCTGGCTTGGTTCTTCTCACTGTTGTTGTTGCTACCTATCTATGGTTTTGTAACGGGGTTGCTCGGGGGGTGGGATGATCGCGGTGTAGAGGAGCTCCGCCTGGCAGTGCGGCTCAGCGATCTTGGGCTACCATTAGCCGGCTTGTTGTGGGGGGCGGTGCGCCTGGGGGCGCGTCTCTCGCCATTACACGCGCTGTTTCCCATGGCTCTGCAATCTGCAGCCTGGGAGGAAGCGCAGGCCATTTCCATGCGGCGCTTGCCCCGTGCTTAGTTGAAGTGCATCTCTAAACCGGCGCTTGTGATTTGGTAGCGTCCAAAGACTACGGTTTGCGCCGGAAGGAGTTGTGCCAGCAATGCGGGTAGGTCCTCCACAACAGGAAGTGTGCTCAGCGCCTCCAGGGCTATCCATTCTACCGATCCCTCTTCTGAGGCCATCGGCGTGTCATCCGGTGCGGCGCCGGTGAAGACAAAGAGCATAATACCCGGAGGTTCGGGGCGGGTGACGTGAATGACTCCCCTGAGCTCCAGTCGGTCGGGCGTGATACCTGCTTCCTCTTGCACCTCGCGCAGTGCTGCGTGCCACGGATCCTCTCCGGCTTCGATGTGCCCTCCTAAGCCATTGTAGCGATTGGCCCAGAGTTTTTTGTCCGGCGCTCCGCGCAGAAGCAATACCTGATTGCCGCGCATCAAAAAGACCAAAGTGCGGGGCACAACGGTGTAGCGTGTGAGATCGTTAAGTTGTTCCTCGGGATGCATAGGCGTTACCCCCATAGACCAGCATCAGTGTGTGCACCGCCTCGAACGTGAGCCAACGGCTGGGCTGGAAAATGCGCTCAGCCTGCATTTCGAGCGCTGCTGCGCGCGTTTTGTGCCAGCGTCCTTCATCGTCCTGTTGCTCAGCCAGGCGCGTCGTGAACTCGCGGAGGCGCGGATGTCCTGTGTTTCCGGAATGTGCCAGTACATGCGCCAGCTCCAAGAGATCGGTTTCATAATAGCGGGTGAAGCGCAGGCGTAGCCAATCTGCATGGCGCCGTTCCCAATCGAAGGGCCAACGCAGCAATCTGTCCGCCAGTTTTTCCAGCGCCTGGGTGTTTTCGGGCGTGCGTGCTGCAGTCGGGATGCTCTCTAATCCGGCTAGCGCTTTGACAAATCCCGCCGCGCATTCATCTCCCGCGATGGGGCAAAACAGCTGCCGTGGTTGCTGCAAAATCGCTTGGGTCAACGCGGAGCAAGCTGATTGGACCCGTGGGTCATCGCCAAAACCAAAATGGTGAAGCAGTTGCAGCGCCATACCGGTGTAGCAGAGCCAGATCTCCGGTTGCGCCGCATCTGGTGCAAAGCGTCCATCGGCAAGTCTTCCACGATTGAGCAGATGCTCACAGGCATCGAGAATCATATTGTAACGGGGCACGTTAAGCTGTGCCAGAGTGTAGAGAATGCCGAATGTGCCGGCAGCTGCACCAAAGAAAGGATTCTCTGAGCGCCCCCAAAAACTCACAGGATCGGCATAGCGGAGGAAGGTTTGCACGGGTTTCCAGGCTAACACGGCGCGATATTCCGCATCCAGGCTTTCCTCTGGGCGGTTGAAAATATGCCGCAGGGTCAGCAACCGGACAGAAGGGTTTTCGGGGTCCAGAAGCCACGGTACAGGATCGCGATGAATATGATCCAGCCAGGACATGGATGCTCAGCTCCTAAGGCATGGAACCCTTCACAACTTGTACCCGATCATCCGCAGGAAGTTTTTCCGCCAGGTAATGTCTTCAGGTCCTTCAAGTCCCTGGCTGGCTATGCCATCAATCACGCCCAAGATACCGCGTCCCTGTTCAGTCTCGGCAATGATGACTTCTACCGGGTTGGCGGTGGCGCAGAAAATCCGCGCGACTTCGGGAACCTGTTTGATAGCGTTGAGCACGTTGACAGGGTAGAAGCCCGCGCCCAAGAAAATGATAAAGCTGTGCCCGGCGCTCAGCGCAAGCGCGTTTTGTTGTGCCAGGGCAATCATCTCCTCATCGGTGCCTGACCAACGCACCAAGGCTTTGCCTGAAGCTTCACAAAATGCCAGCCCAAATTTGATTCCCGGAATGGCAGTGATCAGGGTTTCGTGCAGGTCTTCGACGGTCTTTATGAAGTGCGATTGCCCTAAAATGAAGTTGATGGGTTCAGGTTTCTCGATCCGTACGATACTCAGTTCCATGGTAACCTCCACAGGGTGAATGCCAGGGTGATTGGCGGTTTCTATGATTCGGTTCGCAAGACAGGAATGCCGGCGCGACTCAGCGCCAGTTGTAGCGCATCACGCACTTCTTTCAACCGTTGTTGCGCCTGGGTTTCATCAGCTGCGTGCGTGGCAACGATGATGCGTAATTCGGCGTTGGCTGTCTTTGGCGTTCCAGATTTTGGAAAGGATTGAGCCAATGACTTGATATAGATATCCGGGTAGCCGGCGGCAATTTCTTGTAGTGGCTTGGTGATATTCGCTTCATCTTCGCAGTGTACGATGATGGCATGTTCTGCCCAGTGGCGTTGCCCGAACCGGGCAGTCAACTGTGGCGTAACCGTTCCTTCAAGCAGTGCTTCCATTTCTTCGGGCACACCGGGAAGGCAGATGAGTGTGGTTGCGCCAGCTTCTAGCCATACACCCGGAGCTACTCCCACGGGATTGAGCAATGGTTTTGCCCCTAAGGGTAAGCGCGCCATCTTGCGTTGCGCCTCCTCTGGGCCGCGTTGTGGCACATAACCGGCTGCTAACAGCCGCGAATAAGCCTGGTTTACCATCTCGCGTGCCGTGGGTATTTCCACGAGCGGTTGCTTCAATGCGTCAGCCACGGCTGCCAGCGTGCAATCATCCGCTGTTGGGCCTAATCCGCCACTGATGATGATGACGTCCGGGTGGAGTTTCAGTAAAGTGACGAGCAAAGCGGCGATAGCCTGGGGATCATCCCGAACCATCGCCGCTTGTTCTACTTTGAAACCTTGCCGGGTGAGGTCACGGGCAAGCGTGAAGAGATTGCTGTCCCGAACCTCGCCGTTGAGCAATTCGTTGCCAATGACGAGCAGGACCACGCGCGCGGGCGCACTCACAGATCTAACCTTAATACCTTGTTGATACTGCTAAGCAATTCATGCGGGCCGAAAGGCTTGGTGACGTAGTCATCCACCTTGGCAATATGAAGACCGAGCACTTTATCAATGCTCTGAGCCTTGGCGGTAACTACGATCACGGGGATTGTCTTCAACGCAGCATCGGCTTTGATCTGTTGATAGACTTCCCAGCCATCCATATCCGGCATCATCAGATCAAGTAGGATCAGGTCTGGCTTCAATCGGCGGACTGTGTCCAACCCCTGTTGCCCGCCAACCGCCCCTACCAGTTCAAAGTTGCCCCGGTCAAGAATGATCCGGATCAGCTCGATCATCTCGGGTTCGTCTTCAATGCACACGACCAAACGCTTCGTATTTTCCGTCATCGAGCACCTCCGTCAACCTGCTGCACAGTTTTAGTTTAGCATAAGGAACACTGGATGTCAATGCGCGTTTTTAATGGGGTGCGTTTCAAAATGGAGATGAAAATCTCGGAGAAAATTGATTTTTGTGATGGGGTTTCGCCCCATCACAAAAATCGCAATACCGCAAAAGTCACCCTGTTGAAGTCTTAGCAAGCGAGAGCCAAAGTTGTCGCAGACGGCTAAACTGAGCACACG
>JAFGFB010000284.1 GCA_016931315.1 Anaerolineae bacterium | reverse complement strand
CAGGCGTGTCTGCGCCCGGCGTGCCTGCAGCATTCTCCCCCACCGCGCCGCCAACGTCACCCTCACCGCCGACGGCTTCCCCATTCTCACCCTCGGGCGCCGGTGTATTGGTGGCGCGGATTACAGGCGTAGGGGTGGGTGTCGGTTCGGTTTTGGGCGCCGAAGTCGCGGTTGCGGTAGCAGGCGGCTGTGCCTCTACCGTCTGGGTCTGCTGCATAGCAATCAGCACAGCCTCGTTGGTTGCCATAATCTGGGCATTCTCTTCCGCACGCTGCGCCGCCTGACGAGGATTGAGCACCATCGCCCAAACCACAAATGCCCCAATGGCCAGCAACAATAGACCACCTAATAATGCTATACCAATGAGGAATGTGCGATTTTTCTTTTCCCCGCCCTCCTCTTCGGTTTCTTCCTCTTCAGCATCCAGGAAGGTATCATCGCCGAAAGTGTCTCGCAGGTCATCCGCCATCGCTCTCTCCTTGAAATCCTTACTAGAAACAGATTCACTACATTAGGATTAGTTAAATCTACTATACCACAAAGACAAAAAAATCACAACAACAATTCCAAATTTGCATGTGGAACCAACACCGTCTCACTCTCAAATTGCACTTTAACGCAGGGACGGCGAGCGCCGGTCTCCAAAAGTGCAAGTCCACGCGGAATCTCAACCACCACGCCCGACATGCCCATATAGGGTTGGCGCAGCGCACGCACGCGACTGCCCAAAGTCAGGGGAGCGTTACGGTCTATCGAAGCGGCGCTCTGTGCAGGCATCGGCACTGCCAAATAGGGCCGTTCAACATTTCCAAGACGCGACCAGGCCGGCCGGCGCAAGTCAGGCATCTGCCCACTGAGGGCCGCCTCACGTCCCTCAAGTGAACGCAATAGCTTGAATACCACCTCCGACATGCTCACCTTACCAATCCCATCTATTACAACCACCGGGAAGGGAACCGTCAGCAAGCGGGGCATGAGTTGTGGCGATACACCACCCACGATGATTCCGCCCACTTGCACTTCCACAGCCTGCGCCAAAGCCTCTTCATCAAGCCCAGCGCCGCCCACGATAATGGCGCCCTGCAACGAAGCATCCAACTTCTTCGCACGCAAGGATTGGCGCGCATTGCGCGCAGCAACCCGAAGAACACCAAAAACCTCCTTGCCGTTGCCCCACACGCCCTGAATAAAAGCGCCAAATGCCTGGATGATCGCGCCCTCACCGGGCAGAACGCGGGCAACCGTCCCAGGCAGAAGCGCGCTCAGTTGTACCGGGCGAGATGGTGCCTCCAACAGAAGTCGTCCGCGACCAGAACCGGTCACTGTACCAGAGAACGGCGCCCGGCAAGAGCGTCCTCCAACGCCGCCCCGCGAAGCCAATACCGCACCCTCCTCCACAGTATCCCCGACGGCCACATCCAAATAGCGGGCAATCTTTTTAGGGGGAATCGCCAATTCCCGACTGGCATTAATGATGGCAAATTGAGGCGGCGGTGTGTATTCCCCCACCAACTGGAATGACTCTATCAAGTCATTTTCCCGCACCAGCACTTTCCCGGGTTGCGGCAACTGGCGCAGCACTTCGATACGTGTCAAAGGATTGACAATGCTGAAAGGCAGAATCATCTTAGCCTCCAACGTCCCAAACCCACCGCTGCAAGCGATGCCGACGCGACTCGGGGTCCTCAGGCAATACCAAGGGGCGGCCTCTGGCATCTACCACCAATCCCACCAAACCGCCCACAACCTGCACCTTACCGCCACGACCGGGACCGCCAAGACCTATATCGAAACGGCGATTGGGTTTCAACTCCAGGGTGGCGCGCTGACCAGGCAACAGAGGCCAGATCTCCAGCTCGCCATAGCGCGCTTCCACACTGAGTGCGCTGCTATCCTCATAGACAATCCGCATCTGCAAAATCGTCTCGCCAGGGCGGGCCTTACCCACCGGCGAGATCACGGTGCCCAGAGATGCCAGGGTTCCTGCATCCAGCGCCGAAGCGGCAGCCAGGGGCTTGATTCCCGCGACGGCGCCAAGCGCTGGCGCAACACGATTGGCATCCAACATCACAGTCGAAATTCCCGTAGGTTCCAAACCGTCCAACAGAGTGAGAAGTACCTGTCCAGGACGGGGCATATGCACCAGGCTGCCGCCGGAGATCAGGATAGGGTCGAAATTGGGCATGGCATCCGCGCTATTACCATTCCATGTCGGCAATGCCGCCCGCACAGCACCGCGCAGCATTTCCCGCACCACCGCCTGCTCCACCCACAATTCCAGCAATTGCTGTGGTACTGTCCATGGTTTGAAGGCGCGGTTGTACAATACAGCGGAAATCTGGTCGGCGTCAGCTTCTTCAGGCAACCACTGTTGCAAAGCCTCAAGACCGTGCTCTTCCACCCAACTTAAAGCGCCATAGACGCTACCTTTCTGGCTATGGACGGAGAGCGCAAGGTCGCCCTGCAAGCAAGCCGCAATAGTGATACTGGCAGCGCCCACATCAATGCCCAAGACGCCACGATCCTGTCGCCCCTCACGGTGCCAGAGATACTCAACCACGCGCCCAAATGCGGTTGCCGTAGGCAATAAGGGCAACCGGCTCCATGCGGAAAGTGTATCCACGCCCGGCAGTTTATACAGCTGCCGTTCGACATAAATCTGCTCCAGCAATTGTTGTGTGGGGGCAAGCCTCTCCACATCCACCGTAGGGCGGACGTTATCCACCACATCTACCGTAACAATCTCACCCAAGAGCTTGGTCACCATTGGACGCAATTTAGCGTTTCCCGCATAAACCAGGCGCGGGCGGCGTTCGGCATCCAGCATCGAAGCCCCCAATGCAATCGCGTCAGCCAGTTCCATAACAGGGCGACTGGCGCCGCCATCCACACCCCCGACGAGCAATACCACATCCGGCGCCAAATCACGCACGGTGCGTGCCCAGGTTTCCTCCGGCGAGCGTAAGCCGCCCTCGCGGCACAACACGGCTTCGATTGAAGCGTAGACTGCAGCCGCAGCGCGACGGGCGCTTTCCAGACTCATCTCCGGCACCAAACCCGCTAATAGCACACGCAATGGCTCTGGCGCGCTCAGAATCACCACAAAAGCGTCCACGCCCATCAGGCCTTCGCGCGGAATGACGACACGCCCACCCGAGTGGAATTTGCGCCCCGTGATACGTTCCAAATCTCGCAGCGCGTGCACCACCCCTTCACTGACATCATTCCAGGGCGGCCCCACCGTCGTGAGCGCCTCTGCCTGAGCAACAAAGCGATAGCTATCAGCGACCCGTTCCAGCAACAATAAGTTGGTGTTTACGGTGCCGCAATCGGCGACCAGAATGGATTCGATGGTCTGCTCATCGGCCATTAGTTAGCTCCCGTCACCCTGGATACAGCATCAAGAATCACACCCACCACCGCCCACCACCGCCCGACAAATATCGTCAGAGCCGAGGTCAAGGCGCCGCCAAACGCCACCGCCAATGCCACCGTGATGAAGACACGCCCCAACTGCTGAACCCAGGCGCCCAACTGCCCACGTCGCGACAATTCAAGCTCCCCTCCCAAGTCCTTCGCGCGTGTGGCCCTTACGCGAGGGGAGAAAGCTAACAGCGCAAGCACGGTTCCCACCAGAATCAAGACGCCATTGAGGAACGACGCCCACCCTGCCTGTAACGTGACCCCCATGCCGGTTGCCTGGGTCTGCGGAATAAGCGTTCCCAACACGGCGCCGCTGATCGCCACCCCCGCACCGACACCCATGATGAAACCCATGGAGATGTTGCCCACTGCCGCAAAACGCGGGAAGCCTTTAAGCAACAGCAACCCACCCAGAATCAGGGGAGCGATGTAAAATCCCCGCGCCTCGCCCGAGAGCCGTGTCAACAACACATCGCGCACCACAATAGCCAGGGCATATCCCACCGTGCTCCCCACCAATAAAGCCAATGCCCAGCGGTAGAGCACATTATCGCCGAGCAAGTAACTGAAGATTGCCAGGGTGACCACAACACCCGCGATGAGGACCATCGTATTTGCATCCATAACCCTATACCGTCCTCTGCTTGCCAGCAAGACCGTAGAAGATTGCCCCCGCCAGCAGGAAGCTCACTGCAACCCATTGGGTCAACAACAAAGCATCCAGGCGACGGCTGATATCCTCGCGCGGCGGCAACCCACGCGCCTGCCAATATGAAGCCACCCCAGAAAAGCCACTTAGCCAACCGGCGTCCACAGAAGCATCCAAATAGGGCCGCGTCTGCGGCACGGTTGCTGCGCTCACGCCAGCTGCCAGGGGCAATGCCGGTCTTCCCGCCCCAACGCGCATCCCATTGGCAACAACATTCTGTTCCACCCAGGCTTTGAGTTTTTCAGGGCGCGAGGTGATGACCAAAACCAAAGCGGGTTCATCTTCCACAATTGGGTTGGCAAGAATGCTGGCAACACCGGAGGCGCCGCCGGGCACAAAACCCCGATTCGTCAGACTGGCAGAGGAAACATCGGGCCGTATCGCGGCCCAGGCAAAACGCTCCTCAATAATACCTGGGCCTTCTGGCAATGTGCTGACCGCCACAATCCGCACCTCACGGGTCAGCAGATGCTCCAGCAGCGCCTCGACGATAAAATTCATCTCGTCTACGTCAGCCAGTGTATACTCAAAAGCTACCAATACCGTATCGGCGGGTTGCAGGGCTGCGATAGAGGTCTGCAGCGCCGCGACCGCAGGTTGTTCAGGGGGGAGCGCCAATGGCGTCTCAGTAAAGCGCAACACCGATACCAACGCCAATGCCAACGCCACCACCACCCGAATCACAGTTGCTGACCATGTCGCGCGCGCGCGCGCTTTAGGCTTGGTGGAAACATCGCCAGCGCCGCGTTCAAGCAGTTGCTGCCACAGTTGTGCCTCTTGTACTACGGTCTGCGGCAAGGCCGACGTCATTCTTGTTCCAGGTTGCGCCGGGGCGTCAACTACCGGCAGTGCAGGCAAAAGCCCCACAAGCCCAGAGAGAGGCCCCTCGCTTTCAGGAGAACTCTCCAACACAGCATCCAACAGTGAAGCCGCCTCAGCCGCCGATGTAGACGTAGGGCGATACTGCTGCACCCAATCAGGAATCTCAGCCCGCACCAGACCGCCTTCTGAAGTCTCCTCGCCGGGAGCAACTTCAGGAGCGCGGCTTGCATCGAGAGGTGCTGTTCCAGGAGGACGGAGTTGTTCAAGCCACGTTGGAACTTCAGCCTGTTCCAGGCCTTCGGGCAGCGCTTCGACGCCAGCCGCATCAGGACGTGGTCCCAAGGCGCGCAACCATTCGGGGACTTCCGCCGGCTCAGCTACCCCAGCGGATTCCGGTTTGCTGTCAGGAACTAATGCCTCCCGCTCGGGCCAGGTGTCTTCGTCGTCCAAATCCAGCAAATCTGCGTCGGTTTCTGCCAGTTTGGCGCCAGCCCCTTCTTCCCACGCAGAAAGCCAATCCGGCAATGGGGCTTCTGCCCTTGTTGGTGTTTCCTGCTCCTTAGGCAAGGGTTTCGCGCCAGTCTCCGGTAATTCATCCGCAATCCCCGCGAGCCAATCCGGCAGCGCCGCTGGTTCTAAACCGGCTGCAGGTTCATGCATATCAAGTTCGCCCGCAAGTTCTGCAGCAGAAGGCGGCTCAGAGGAGATCTCCTCCATCATGCCAGAAAGCCAATCCGGGAATTCTCCGGCTGCGGGTGCAGGCTCAGGTTCCATCGCAGCCGCCGCTCGCCCGGCGACAGGTTGCTCCATCATTCCGGAGAGCCAATCGGGCAAGCCTTCTGCCGGCTCAGGCTCGGCTTCGGGGGCATCGCTGACCGGTTCTTCCTCCGCTACCAGACCGGAGAGCCAATCGGGCAAGCCTTCTGCCGGCTCAAGCTCGGCTTCGGGAGCAGCGCTGACCGGTTCTTCCTCCGCTCCCAGGCCAGAGAGCCAATCGGGCAAGCCTTCTGCTGGCTCAAGGTCGGCTTCGGGGGCAGCGCTGACCGGTTCTTCCTCCGCGCCCAGACCAGAGAGCCAATCGGGCAAGCCTTCTGCCGGCTCGAGCTTACCTTCGGGGGCAGCGCTGACCGGTTCTTCCTCCGCGCCCAGGCCAGAGAGCCAATCGGGCAAGCCTTCTGCTGGCTCAAGCTCGGCTTCGGGAGCAGCGCTGACCGGTTCTCCCTCCGCGCCCAGACCAGAGAGCCAATCGGGCAAGCCTTCTGCCGGCTCGAGCTTACCTTCGGGGGCAGCGCTGACCGGCTCTTCCTCCGCCGTTAAGCCCAGAAGCCAATCGGGCAATTCAGAAGGCGCAAGTGGCTCACTCTCTTCTTCGGTTGGGGAAGATAGACTGCCGAGCGCAGCTGCCTTCGCGCCTGCAGCTTCTGGCTCTGTGCCTTCGGGCGCCAGAAAACCCATAAGCCAATCAGGCAGCTCCGCCTTTTCGTCAGCATTGCTATCCTCGCTTGCAGGCGAGGGTCGCGTGGGAAGTGAGATGCCCTGTACGCGTGGCAATGTCTCTTCACTGGGTTTTGTCTCACGCATAACCGAATCGGCATCTTCAGCAGGCAACAAGCGCGCATGGCAATGATCACAGAAGATATTGCCCACAGGGTTTAGCGTGCCACATTGCGGGCAACGGATGCGTGTCTTGTGCAGAGGCGCCCCACACTCACTGCAAAAGCGGCTACTATCACGATTGAGCGTGTTGCATTTTGGACAACGAATCATACGTCCCCCATCAATCGTCACTATGCGGGCGCGTGGTTCCAAAAAGCACCCGCAACCCTGTAAGAAGAATGCCCAACGCTACGCCGAGCGCTAAGCCACGCATCCCCGCCAAAGCAGGTACACGTTGCAGCCAATCCGCCACCCCAACCAGAGTTCCCATCACGCCTTGATAGGGCGCCAACGCGACGGGAATCGAACCTAACAGCACGATAAGTACAACCGCCAAAAAGAGTACACTTCCAACACTACGCCGCACCTTCAAGAGACGCATCCCGCTCAGCAACAATGTGATCGCAGTCAGTGCGAACAATGCGGATTGACCCGGTGCTAAAAGTCCCCGCAAGAGCGCCTGAGTTGCCGGGCTGACGGGACCTTGCCAGAAAACCAGAGCAAAACTGCCCAGAGCCGCTAGCACGATCAAGAGGCTGGGGAGTTTACTCTTGCTACCACGCTTCAAGCGGGTAAGGTGAACGCGGAGTAATTGCAAATAAGCCAGAATGAAGGCAAAAGCCCCCACCATCACAGCCCAGTCAATAAACAAAGTCCGAATGCCAGTTAAAGGGGGAACCGGAAGCAGTGCCCCCAACAGAACAAACAAACCAGCGCTGATGGCGATAGCGGTAGGGAAAATACGTTTGAACATCGCTAGTTGCCCCCCAGGCCCAACACAGAGAGCAGCGCAGTGAGAATCATCCCGATGACAATGAGCCAACGCAAGAAATCCTGAGTACCAAGGCTAGCCCAGAAAACGGAACGCTGTGTAGCTTCCGCCCCACCTGCAAACAGGTCCTCACCCATTACCAGATGCGCGGGTCCCAAAGCGGTAAAAAGCGCAGCCAGACCCGGCGGAGAAACCGCGCCGCCAATAGCGCGCGCATCACGGCGCGCGACGGCATCAGTCAACAGGCTAACTTCCTGATCAAATGCCCCCATGAATACATTTGCGCCCACGCCCTTCTCCGAAAGATAGGTTGCCGCCATTGCCGCATAAGTTGCCGGCGTCGCAGCCGTGAATTGCACCAACGTGGGACGGTAACGCTCCGCATTTCCCAAGCGCGCGTATGCCCGGCGCATCCAATCATCCGCCAGAATATAAAGCGTTGGATCCCCGGTAGTAATGATAGGAGGAGTATCATAAGCTGCTGCCAGGTCAAATAATGCAGACAGGCTTTCAAGCGCCGCCAGCGAAGTCATAGCATCTTCTCCGGCAAGGGAGCCACTGCCCAGGGAAATGTGGATCAGAGTCCCCTCCTCTGCAGCACGCCCCACCTCGCCCGAAAGAGCACGGAAGATTGGGAAATCACGCAGATGCTTTGCCGGGGTTCGACGGTAACGGATTCCAATGACAGCTAGAGCAACAGCGGCAACCAAGGTGACGCCCAAGGCAATCAAGGGTACAAGTAAAAGGTCCGCAGTCATCCCGGAGCGCCTCCTTCCATAAGGCGATGCTGAAGTACTTGCAGAAGATCCGGCTGTTCGAGCGCAGAGGCCAGGGCCGGCAGCATGGTGGATGACGAGAAGAATGACAACATCCAAAGCAGCTGTGCGCCCACAAATCCCCAGACTCGCAAGATATCCAGCCAGGGAAGAACAGCGTCTGCCAGGCCGTGTTGCTCAAGCAGCGCTACCCACTGGGTTACTTCGGCATCAAGAGAGCTATCTACGCCCAAGAGCCAGCCTCCAGCACGAATTTCCACGCCCAATTTAAACTTTCAAGACAATTTTAGTATAGCACGCTTTACCAGGAAGGGCAAACAACAAAAGGTAGTGTATCTATTTCGGTGGAAATTAGCCTTGGGGCTGGGTCTGGTGAAACTCCTGCACCACTTGTACCATCATGGCCTTG
>JAFGFB010000283.1 GCA_016931315.1 Anaerolineae bacterium | reverse complement strand
GATTCTTCGCCCGGCGATTCTTCGCCCGGTGTAACAGGATCGGCGTTAGTGGGGCTTGTAAGGGACAAGGGCTTGCCCACGGCGGCATCCGGCGCGCGCGTGTCCAAAATTGCTGCAACGGTCGGCGCAATATCAAGGAGGCTGGTCGTGGGCTCGGCGGGTAGCCTGGGTGCAACTGCCCGGATTTGCCTGGCGCGCATGGAAACATCATCGAATACCAGTCGCCCCTCCTTGGTTACAACAACGTCTTCTGCGATAGAGTCTTCTGCGGAAGAAGCCCAATCGTATTCTAGCGTCTCACCTTCAGCCGTGGTGACTTCAAGCGTCTCGATGAGCCGGTAGCCGTGTTGGTAGAGCAGGCGCTCCAGGGGCACGCTGCCATCCTCGGCGGCGAAAGACTCTAGCGCTTGGAGCGATTTCCGGTTGATAATGATGGTCTTGCCCTGTGCATCCACGAGTGTAGTTTCCCATGCGGGGACACATGCGGAGAGCAGTAGGATAAGCAATAGCCCTGCGTAGTGCAGGTGATGAGCGGTTGATTTTTGCATAGAACAGTGTTCCTTGACCTATGGTGGGTTTACTTGCTTTCCAGAGAGGCGATGTTCGTGATCCATTGTGTGCGACCGCGTTCCGGTAGCACCAGGGTTACCTGTCCGCGTAGCTGTGCAATCACTGCGCCACGCGTTTCCTCGGCGTTAAGCCGGGTCTCTTTGCCAGCGCTATCGCGCACCACGAGCTGCGTGAAAGCCGGGTCGTCAACCAGGGCGGTCAGCGGTGCGCCAATGATGCGCGAACCTGCCTGCGCCTGACGCACTTTGCCATCATCCTCGCTCTGTAGCATCACGCTCGTTTGTTCCACTGTGAGCTCCAGCGAAGGACCCAATAGCAACCGCCCCATCGAGGTGACCTGTCCTTCGATTTGTAGCGGTGTGGCAGCTCCTACGACAATAATGCGTCGAATGCCCTTGATCCAGGAAGAGATGTGCAAGTTTTCTGCGGCGAAACGAATACCATCCTCATAGGGCATCAGCAAAGCCTCGGCGGTGAGGTTTTCCCGCGTGAGTGTGACGAAGCCTCCATCAAGTGATGCCAGGGTGACGCTTTCAAATTCAGTCACACCCTGGTCGGTGAGGAAATCCAGCAGCGGCAGGTGCGTATGGGGTTGGTCCCGATAGGGCAGGATATCGTCAAGGAGCACATAGCCCGGCGTCGGAACATCGCCCTCCAACATAATGCCGGCATAGAAGGGGACATTCTCCATCTCGATGGCGCCGTGATCATCGTGGCAGGTGTCACACGTGTGGAAATACTCTGCCTCGTGACATTCAGCACAGTCGTGCATGGCTTGTGCCTCATCTGCCAGCACGTTTAGGGAATAGTCTGTGATGACACGCATGGGCGCGGCTCGCGTGGCACTAAAGGCCAACCCTCCCACGCCAACCACCAGCGCCGCCGCCGCCAATATCCATGGCGATTTTTCGCCCGGCGATTTTTCGCCCGGCGATTTTTCGCCCGGCGATTTTGTCCGGCGATTCTGCATATGCTTTCCTCCTTGATAAATTCTTTAAAATGCCGCAGCATTCAGCCGCGGCAAAATGCCGTTGCTCATAGAGACCAGGTTCATAGACTATAGTGGCAAAACTGGCTAGATAGCTCGAAAAAACCTCTGTGCCTTCCCCCGCAAGTGTGATTTTTGCGGGCGCAGCCCGCAAAAATCACAAAAAACTACCCCTCTGCGTTCTTGCATCGCCCACCGTTTCGTTCGTCTAGCTAGGTTTGCCAGCGTAGTTCATACAAGACTGGAGATGCTAAAGACGATTACCAACGCCCCTAACATCAGCAGCGTTACGATATCGCGCGTGGCAAACTGTATTTCATTGAGGAAGGTGCGATTCGGGTATTTCCCAAAGCATCGTCCTTCCATTGAGACTGCCAACGCATCTACCTTTCCCAGTGCAGAGATCAGCAAGGGCAGGAAGAATTGCCGCGCGAGGGTTAGGAAGCGCTTAAGCCCGCCGCGATCGTAAGCGATGCCTCGTGCCAGTTGCGCCTGATAAACCGTCTGCGCCTCTTGCTCGAAAACCGGCGCAAGTCGCAGCGCTGTGACCAGCGCGAAGCCGTAGCGATAGGGCAACCCGACTTGCATCAAACCATAAGCCAGGTCGTTGGGCTTTGTAGTGAAGACAAAGAGATAACCTAATCCGATGACACCCAACAGCCGTGCTGCCACATAGAGTCCTGCCTGCAGCCCCCCTGAGGTGATGGTGACCGGGCCAACGCGTAGCACAGTGCTGCCGGTATGGTTGAAGAGCACCTGCACTAGAAATAGCATTGCTGCTGAAGAGAGGAAGAAAACTGCGCCACGGGCATGCCGCAGTGGCAGGCGGTTCAGCGGAAATGCCAACAGGATGAGTAGCAATGCCCCTGTAACGACCCACGCATTCTGTGTGGCAAAAACAAAAACCGTGCCCGCTACCAGCCACAGCAGTTTTACCAGTGGGTGCAATCGGTGAAGAAAGGAATTGCCCGGATAGGTCATGATGCGTGGACCGTAGTGGCGTTTCACAGCGACTCTCCGTCGGAGACTGTTAAATAGGCTGTCTTTCCCATCTCTTTTAATTGCGCGAATCCTTCTTCTGAGGGCGCATCTATCAGCAAACGTCCTTGCTCGAAGAACAACAAGCGGTGTGCATAGTGCCGGACTACTGCGGGAGCGTGATGCACTAGAATGGCTGTATTGCCCGCCGCCACGCATGTGGCAACCCATTGCAGCAGGCGTGCGGCGTTTTGGGGGTCTTGCCCAATGAGAATCTCATCAAGAAGCAGCAGGCGCGGCGCGTAACTGAGCATTGCCAGCAGGTTGAGGCGACGCTTCTCACCATAACTCAGGCGGTAAGGATGGTCGTCGCGGCGGTCGTCTAAACCGCTGAGTTGCAGCATGGCTTCGATGTGCTGTTCGATACTGTTATCCCATACGCCAAAGTTGCGCGGTGCGAGGGTCGCTTCCTGCCACACGCTATCGGCGAAGAGTTGGTGATTAGGATTCTGAAAGACATAGGCAATCTGCCTTGCCAATTGCGAGACGGGAGCGCGTCCAGCGTCACGTCCCAGCACTTCGATTTTCCCCGCCATCGGGCGCAGCAGCCCCAGCAAGCACTGCAAGAACGTCGATTTCCCCGAGCCATTATCCCCCATCACCCCGATAAATTCGCCAGGTCCTGCGGTCAGCGAAACATCGTGCAATACGGTCACATCATTGTAACCGGTGCACAGTCCCTCAATTCGCAGGAGCGGCTCTGGGGCACTCGGGATGGGGCGTAGATTGGCGCCTAAAGGCGTTGTTGATCTGTTGTGAGGTGGGCTTTGGGAAAGGGGGGCGTTTCGCCCGGCGTTTCGCCCGGCATCTTGCCCGGCGTCTTGCCCGGCGTCAGCGTAGATGCGCCCGGATTCCATACGTACCCAGCGCGGTGTGAAGCGTTCCAGATATGCCGTCTTATGTTCGATGACGATGACTGTGATGCCATCCAGGTCCCGAATGCGTGCAATCACGTCAAAGATTTGAGCAGTTGCTGTCGGGTCCAGATTAGAGGTTGGTTCATCGAAGACCAGCACTTGCGGGCGTGATGCCATGATTGCCGCGACTGCGACGCGCTGTTTCTCGCCGCCGGAGAGCGTCGCCAGCGCGCGCTCCTCCAGATGTCTTGCCCCAACCACATCGAGCGCCCAGGTGAGGCGTTCCTGTATTTCCGCGCGCGGCAAACAGCGATTTTCTAAGCCAAAAGCCACTTCATCCCGCACGCTGAGCGTGCAGAACTGCGACTCGGGATTTTGTTGCACCAGGCCTACGACTTCGGCTACGTCATAGATGGGAGTGTGGCGCACGTCCATTCCCGCCACAGTGATGGACCCGTCCGCTTCGCCATCGTATTGATTGAAGAGAAAGCCTCCCAAAGCGAGCGCCAGCGTGGATTTTCCACAGCCCGAAGGTCCCGTGAGCACCACAAAGTCTCCTGTTGCGATGTTAAGGTTCACCTCGCGCAACGCATCACGTGCGCTGCCGCGAAAGCGGAAAGAGAAATTCTGGATGGAGATCATTTGCTTGCCGCGCCTGATATCCAGTCGCTGTACCCGACGCCGCTACCCGATTGTATAGCCATGCAAGTGCTTCCGTCAGCGACTCAATGTACCTGAATTTCGGTAACGCCGTTTGAGAGGATGCTCCCATCCGTTCGCGCGACGACAAAACGCACCCATTCCGGTGTTAAGGCAGTGAAAAGGCGAATGTCGTCATCCGCCACGAGCTCCGCCAGCGGTATTTCGGTTTTACCTTCCGGGGATACCAGCGTCACGGTGGTGGCGTCGGCCGCAGGTTCGAGCGCCGCTAGCACGGCGCCGAGGGGCGCCCCCTGCAATTTGCGTGCACCATCGCCAATGTTAACCGTGGTTGCATCCATCTTCGTTTGCCAGTCAAGGGGATCAAACGCGGACGGCTTTACCAATGCACCGGTGATGGGTAATCGGGTCTCACCAATCACGGTGAGGTCGGCAACACCGCGCACCCAGGCTTTATTGCTTTCAGCGCCGGTGATATCGTAGGTGGTGTCTGCATTGTGTCCTTGGGGGACCAGGAGCAATCCCTCGTTGTTTTGCACTTCCTCCATGCTGACGAAGAACGTGTAGCCATCCGTTCCCTGGATGAGAACTTTGCTAGCGTCGGGATTGGGCTGCGCCGCCGCGATTAAATCGCGCAAAGGAACGCCCGTATAGCGTTCTGAAGCTTGTCGGGTGGTGCCGGCCGCCGTAACGATAGGCAGATCTCCGTGCTCTTCGGGGTAGGCGTAGGGCGCGGCGACCGCTCCGGCGATAGGTAAGGTGGGCGGTCCCGCGAGCGTGTGCCGCAGGTAAAAGGTCAGGACAATGGCAAGGACAGCCACCGCTGCCAGGAAAACCGGGTAAGCGCGCCGACTCATCGGGCGCGCCTCGCGGTCCTTGATGACGCCAGCGCGGCGCAAGACCGCCACCAATGTGTGACCCAGGAATCCGGCAAACACAACCCCGGATAGCGCTGCCAGCAAGCCTGCAAGGAGCATCGCGCCATAGGCGAGGATATCAGCCGGCAGGGCGGCAAAGAGTTGGAAGACGAAGACGTTTGACGCTGCGGCCAATCCACCCGCCACAAGATAAGCCGGAAGACGGTCTTTATCGCGAAAGGGTAGAAAGCCCAGGTCCACTAACAGCCCGGCGACCACATCCACCAGCACTACAAGAATGCCATGGAGGTTGCCGGTGAAAAGCTCAACGACGCCCTTGAGTATGGCGGTTACTGTTCCGGCGCCTTGCTTACCGGTAAGCCCTACCGCAAGTACCAACCACAGCACATGCAGCCCCGCAGCCCATTGCATAGAACCCGGCGCTCCCACAAAAGAATTGAGCACCTTTCCGGCGGCGGTCACATAGGTGCCGGTAACGCCGCCCAGGGCCGCTAACGCCGCCATCATGAGTAGATCGCGTGTTGAGAAATAGTGGCGATTGGTCTGCATCGTAACTCCAGATTAGCAATGAAAAACGGCGTCCCTGAAAAGGGCGCCGTTAGGGGCAGGGTGAAAGACTGCTTCATACCTGCGTCCGACGATCTCCTTTCCAAAAACGGGAGGCGCAGCCGTTTCCAGCTGCACCCTAACGGTTGCTCAGCAACCCGGTTGCTCGGCAACCCGGTTGCATGCCATTCATCTGCTGATGTTTAGGCCATGCAACTCGGAGATAACATGTGTGTCTCGTAAAAGAACAGTATACTTATACTAACACAAATCGTATAACTGGCAAATTCGCTAGGGTGGGGGGCGTTTCAAAACGGGGGTGAAAATCTGGAGAAAATTGATTTTTGGCGGTGGGGCAAAGCCCCACCGCCAAAAATCAATCATTCGTCACGATTCTGCTTCACCCGATTTGGAATCCTCGAGCAAGAGCGTTTGTGCCCTAATGAAGGCAAAGAGCTCGTCCAGGCTGGAAAAACCGAAGCGCGCCCCAGTCCGTGAACTCTCGAGCGAGCCACGCCAGACGATGCCTTCTTCGTTATCGCTATGGGTTGTCCAGATTCGCAACAGGTAGGATCGGTACTTCAGGGAGTTGTCCATCGAATCTCCGGCAGGAGACAATCTCACTGGCGTGTGCCCTGGATTCTCATAATAGCGTCTTTTGCCCAACCGCTCACCTTCTCGGTATCTGTGCTGGCTGCGTGGCGGAGTGCCGGTAGGGCACGTGCATCCCCGATAAGTCCAAGTGCTTTTACTGCCGCGTTACGAACCAGTTCACTGTCATCGCTCAGATGCTGCAGGAGTGCTTCAACGGCCTCGCGTGCGTGGAGTTTTCCCAGAGAGAATGCCGCCGCCTGGCGTACCACCTCCTGTGGGTCATTCAGGGCTTCCACGAGAGCCGCGATTGCGCTTGACTCTCTGATATCTCCGAGTGCCATGGCTGCCATCTGACGAACAGGATGTTGCGGGTGTGTGAGCGCTTCCAGAAGATAGGGCGTAGCGCTAGGACCTGCCTTGCTCAACGCGGTGGCGGCAAGGAAAAAGAAGGGAGGCTGCCCATCCTTAATGGTGCCGGCGAGCTGCTTGAGGACGCGCAGATCGCTGCGCGCGAGCTGCCCCAGATCGTCGAAGCGTTGTGCCAGCAGCATTTGGCCCACAAGAGTGATGATTTGTAGCTCGTTAAGCGATTTGCTTTCCATTGGCCTAAACCTCCGATGATTTTGTGATATTTGAAGGACCTGGGGAACACATAGGATTCCCCAGGTCAGCGCAGCTTCTAATGTCACTCAAAGTCTATCGCCGGATCGAACTCCCACCCGTCCCACCAACCGCCGGGTGGATCGAGGTAGGTGAGTTGCACAAACGCGCCAAAGGTGTAGCACCAGTCATCGCCCCACCAGTTGGAACCCTTGTTCTGCCAGCGATCCCAGCTGTTGGGAGAGCACCAGCCGATGCCTGTGGCGACCCAGAAGTTGCCAAAGTAGAGGTCGCAGCTGGGGCCCTCGCATTGCCGGTTCTCGCGTTCCTCACCATACTGGAGCCGGTCGTAGCCGAGTGAGAGGTTGGCGCGCGCGCTGAGAAGGCACGCCACCTCCGCAGTGACCGCGCCAGAGAGATCGCCGCCGTAGCTCTCGCCGGAGCCATCGGTGAAGTACCACAAGCGCAGGGTCAGATTGCCCTCAACCTCTATCACGCAGGGGATGATGAGGATCGGGAGTCTGCCGTAGGCCTTCACGTAAAAGCCGGTGTAGCGCGGCGCATCCCCCATGTCGTCCAGGTAATCCAGCGCTTCGCCATATCCGGCGCCGCGAATGATGGGGCAGTCCTTCTCCAGCGTGCCGATCAGGGCCGTTGCGCCAATCGGTGGGATCGTGACGATCTCGGTGAAGATGATCACATCGGCGATCAGGCCCACAAAGGCGACATCATGTCCGTTGATTTTGCCCACCACAAAAGAGGCGCTCACATCCAGGCCCACTGCGTTGCCCAGAACCAGGCGCTCGAAGGTCACGCCGCCCTCCACGCGCCACGCATCCATTGCGTTGTACGTTGCCACGCCTTCGAGATGTCCCGGCGTCCTGTTGCCATCGATCGCCTGGAGTGTGGTGTCGCCGGAAAAGGTCAGTTGGCCGTCACGGGTGAGCTCCACGGCGATCCAATCAGTCTCGAGGAAGACGTCTTCCTGTCCGATTAATTCATGACCATCGAAGCGAACATTCGCGCCGCCGCGGAGGGATGTGATGCCGATGTCATTGCCTGCCACCCGGAAGAGAATCTCCGCAGCGCCGCCCTTGAGACTGGTGTGTGCATCGAGCAGCGCCTGGCCCGAGGTGAGACCGGTCATGCCAAAGGCGCCATCCGGTTGCCCCTGCAGAAGCGGCACAACGATGTCATAGGCATCGCTGAAGGGGCGAGGGCTCGTGCAGACATCACCGGACCAGGCGCCGCACCACTCGTCTTCCCACAGCTGGCGCGCGAGATCCACGGGATCATCATCGCCAGCCGCGCCCTGTTCATAGCCGAACTTGTCGAAGGCCCAGATGGCCACATCCTCTTCGACGTCTTCCCACAGATCGAAGGGAAGCACCGCGCCCATAATATCCGGGCGGTTCATCGCCAACGCGCGGAACGCGGCTTGCGAGGCGGGATATCCCGCGTAGACCGCGAATTTGTCCTGGAAACCTGTGCCTCCGGCCCAGTCTATCGTGACCACCGCACCCAGGTCGCCGTGGAAGAGCGGCATATCCGGTAGCAGGTCGGCGTCCTTCGCCACCGCGGCGATCACCACCCCTTCGGTAGTGCCGAGGAATTTCACTGGCAGGTTCACGGTGAAACTGACCTCGACGACGTCGTTGAGGATGGGCCACATCCAGGGTATATTGCTGGCTCTGGCCTGCAGTTGCAACGTTTCGCTGACCAGCTGGTTGATGGCGAGGGGGAACTGGCCCTGCAGATCATCGAAAGGCAGTGGGCTCTCGATGGTGTAGGCGGCGGAGCTCTCTTTGGCGGGCTGCGGCTCGCCAAAGTGCGGAATCGCCGTGTTGCCATCCAGCAGCACGAAGCCACAGCCGATTTTCCCGCCTGTGGAGCATGACTTAAGTTTCTGCGGGGTGATGTTGCCGCTGGCATCGACCAGCGCCTCCGG
>JAFGFB010000282.1 GCA_016931315.1 Anaerolineae bacterium | reverse complement strand
GCTTTGCCCCACCGCCAAAAATCAATCAAAGGGAAGGCGTTTGCATGATAGCCGTCTTGCTTTTGCCCCAAAACTGAAACGCACCCCGGTCGTCTTGCACTTTCTATTTTACCACGCTAATAGGTCAAACGGAGGCTTCCCATACGCGAAAACGTGAGTCCTCCCACACACAGCGCACGTGTGCGAAATAGTCCTTGAGCCAGCCCTTGTATTTCAGAAAGGCATTGGCGACCAGATAGAGTTTCCCTTGAGGGGCGAGCGCTTTCCGGGCATCGGTGATGAAGAGCCGGGCATTCTCCATGTCTACCTCGTGTCCCTTGTGAAAAGGCGGATTGGCGAGCACAACGTCGAAACGTTGCCCGGCGATTGCCGCCGCGCCGATGGAGAGCTGCACCTGCGCATCTGGGTAGCCGTTGGCTGCCAGCGTGCGCCTGGTCGCGGTCACCGCCCGTGCCGAGACATCCACCGCGACCGCGTCGGTGTCGTGCCGAAGGGCTGTAAGCGTGACCAATCCGGTCCCGCATCCCAACTCCAGCACGCGCATGCGGGCTTCGATTTGCATCCCCGCAATAAGCGCTGCCGCTCCCATATCCAGCCGGTCTGCTGCGAAGACGCCGGTCGCTCCCACCACCTCTGTGGGTACGCCCTCTACCACAACTGTATGGGTCTCGTAGCGCAGTTCTGGAAATTGGAATTCCCCTATCGGCGGGCGTTCGGCAAGGCCGGCATGATAGCCGCCCTTGCGTACAACAATGCCAACACGTCCAAACAGGTTCTTGGCATCGGCGAGGGTACTGCTTATACCCTCGTGTGTGGCGCCGGAAAAAACGAGCCGTCCTCCGGGGCGCAACACCGCCGCTGTAATTTTCCAGGCTTCGATTTGCAGCGCTCTTCCTCTTGGCAGGTGGCACAGCGCCATATCGCAGGAACTTGGGTCCAGCCCGGCAAAATCATCTTGCAGGTGTAGCTGTGGCGGCGAAAGTTTTTCCGCCTCAAACGTAGCCCGCAAAGTCTCCGCTTCAGCGGCATTTTCCGTCCACGCCGTGATAGCCGCGCCGCTGCGTGCTGCCCACACTGCCGCCGCAGTTATTCCCGGACCCATGACGAAGACGCGTGCTCCCTCGCTGCGCCGCGCGGCGCTGAGCAGTGCCGCGGTGGCTTTCTCCGCGATGGGAATCCCCGGTGCCCGCCGGAGCACTATTGGCCCATTCGGTAATGCGATGGTATGCTGCGTAAACATGGTTGACGCGATATCTACCCCCTGGCTCCTTATTCCAACAACTCTACCTCTACCTCGGTGCCTGCTGCTAATCCGGTGACGCCTAATGGAATGTGGACAATTCCAGCGCCGCGCACCAGTGTAAAAATCAGATTGGATTCTCCAAAGATGGGAATAGCGCGCAGTCCCTCTGGAGATTCCTCCAGATATACGGTCGTAAAAGATTCGCGTCCCGCTGCGCCTGGAATATTTTCCGTGAGCCGCGCACGGATGAAACCGGCGCGCGGGGGCAGCGCGCCCTGCATTTGCCAGAGCACCGGTACCACAAACAATCTTACCGTATTCAGCGCCGAGACGGGATTGCCCGGCAGTCCAAAGACCGCTTTACCATCGCAGACCCCCAGGATTGTAGGTTTGCCTGGGCGCACGGGCACGCCGTGGACGAGTACCCCCGGCGCTCCCAACCGATTGATGACCTCGGCCGTCATATCGCGCGCGCTCGTGGAACTTCCCGCAGTGATGATCAGACCATCTGCTGCCGCAAGAGCTGTCATAGCTCCTGTGTAGAGCGCTTCTGCGTTGTCGGGGATGATGCCACACCGTAGGGGAATCCCACCGTTTCGGTTGACCAGGGCGCCCACGGCAATGCTGTTGATGTCGCGCACCTGGTTGGGCCCCGGAATGGCTTTCGGTGGCACCAATTCATCACCGGTAGAAAGGATCGCGATGCGCGGTTGGCGTGCCACCGTGACTCGCAGAAAACCTAACGCCGCCAGTCCACCCAATTCCTGCGCGCGTAAGCGGCGCCCGGAGGACATTACCTGGTCGCCGGTGTTCACATCCTCGCCGACGGGTATGACATTCTCGCCCGGTGCGACAGCACGGAAGACCTCGATTTCCTGTGTTCCGGTTTCCTGTGTGCGCTCTACCATCACTACTGCGTCGGCGCCTTCGGGTAAAGCACCGCCGGTGTGAATGAGGGCAGCTTTGCCGGCGCCAACCTGCAAATCGGGAGCGCGCCCCATGCGGAGCTCCCCCACGACCTCAAGATAAGCCGGCAACGATTCACTTGCGCCAAAGGTATCTGCTGCCCTGACCGCATACCCATCCACCGTCGAACGGGCAAATTGTGGCAAAGGGTGGGGCGCATTGATATCTGCCGCCAGCACCCGGTTAAGGGCTTCCAGGATCGAAATTTCCTCAGTCCCCAGGGGGCCTTGGGGTAGAGCTGCCTGCAAACGCGCCAGAGCTTCTTCCCTTGGAGTCAAAGTGAGTAGTCTCTTCATCTATGCTTCCTTTATCGTACACTGACCTTATATCATACCCCGAAGTCCGAATTTGAAAATGTTATTGTTCGGCGTTCTCCCGCTTGCCACAACCAGGGGCAGCTAAAGCCCAAAATTCGTGCTCTGCGATGGAAACCTGAACCGTCACTTGAAAATGTTACTGTTCAGCGTTATCCCGCCGATCACAACCAAGAGCGGCTAAAGCCGCGATTTTAGAGAGTGTTTTTGGCTGCCGCGCGTAGCGCGGCAGCCAAAAACACTTCTTACAG
>JAFGFB010000281.1 GCA_016931315.1 Anaerolineae bacterium | reverse complement strand
CTCGCACGCGGCTCCAATCTCCGTCAACCCCACTTTTTCCACTCTACGCCCTCAAACTGGCCTCACCTGCTACGAATGCCCTCTTTGCGAGTGCGTTTCAGAGGGGGGGGCGACAATCTCAAGCATCCCGCAGGGTCGCAGAAAAGAGTGATTTTTGGCGGTGGGGCGTAGCCCCACCGCCAAAAATCACTCAAAGAGAAGGCATTTGCATGATAGTCGGCTGACTTCTTTTCCCGGCTTCAAAATCGAAATTAGAACAGGCTAAACCAATCCGTGCTACTGCAAGTCGAGCATGCCAGAACCACGAAAATGATCATTAGGATCACGCCACAACCGATCCCTGAGCACGAAAGCCCTCGTCCAAAACCGAAACGTTCCTGTAGCCAATCGAAAATGGCATTTAGAAAAGCTAGCTTGAGCAACCCCACAAGACAACCAGGCCGTTCTTCCATGATGCGCCTCCCTATCAATGCTTACCTTTGTTTCACGACACCAGTTCTGATTTCACTGGCATGTCTGGATTGTGACTGGTGTGCATTTTGATCTACAAAAATAGTACGCAACATTCTTACACTGGTTGCATTCGGCACAAGATGGGATGATAAAGAGAACCGGCGCGACACTCAGTGTCGCGCCGCAATCAGGTTGTTTGGGCTTATAGGCTGTTCAGTGCGAGATGGCGTTAAGTCCCGCCCACGTCTCTGCTGCGACCTTCACCGTATCTCCGCGGCTTAGCGTGCCCTCGTACTCCGCTGTGCCATTACCGGCGGTCCACCCTCCCAGAACCAGTGGCCAACGGGGGTGCTCAGCGGCAATCCACACTCCATTGTAGCGTCGGGCGATGTGCAGGTGTGAGGCATCTGAGTAACCGCCCTCACAGGATGGATGTCCTACCGGGTCACCCAAAGCCAGCTTCGTTCCCACGGCCACACGTCCATCAGAGCCTATATGCATATAAAGCAGTGTCCAACCGCTGCCCACGAAGCCATCCTCATCGAGATCCTGGAAGACCATTCCCTGCTCGCTGAATATCACTGTGCCGGCTATTGCTGCGGTGACCCATTGTTGACTCATGGCGCAACCTAAATAACGCTCACCAGTCACGAAATCTATCGCCGACCACGAGCTTCCCGAGCCCCAACCACCATGCGGCCCTCCTGTCAAATACCATGTCTCTTGCTCGGGCCATGGCAGGGCTAGCACCGGCGCCTGTGCCGTGGGCGGCAGTAGCGGCTCAACAGCGTATGTAAAAGGGTCACCCCACAAGCGTTGATAGGTAGTGCGAAAAGTTTCTATCCGTTGGAGCAGGGTCGCATAATCAGATGCATCTAGCGCCAGGAAGCGTTGTATGGCGACTGTGCCCGCATTGGTATTCAAGTCTATTTCTACATAACTGCCATCAGCAAGTGGATAGCTCCATAAACGTTCCTCTAACCACCCGTAGAATCCTACGTTAAGGTTATCTGCTGCCCAGGCTAATTGTCGCCCCAGTCCATCATAGCCATTAACCTGATATCCCATCGGATACAGGAACGCCGTCTCTGAAGGACTTGGATTTGAAAGCCAACCGCTTTCCATTTCGAGCAATGTGAGCAAAACTCGTGGTCCCACACTGTACCGCAGTGAGGTTAGCTCTACCAGTTCGGCTGCGCTTCGAGAGATCGCTTCAAAGGATTCGACCGTATTGGAGAATGGACCAGGGAAGTCCGCGGTGGCTTGTGCCACGTCAAAACTGGCAAAACTCGGGCCGTATACTAGTTCGCTGTCGGGAATCAAAGGTGTTCCCGGTCCCTGGTGTTCTGCTTCGAGCGAAAGTTGTAATATCTGACCTGCAGAAAGCATGTCAGCATTGTTTAAGCCATTGACGCGCATTAACATTTCAACGGGTATGCCTGTTGCGGCGGCAATGCCCGTCAGCGTATCGCCAGCTCGCACCTGATAGGTACGGGTGAGCATTTCGGGACGCTGGCGCGTTGGAGTGGGGGGCGCCGGTGTGGAATAGAGATAGGGGGCTGAACTCTGGTTGGTCGCAATCTGCAGCTCTTCGGGGTGTCCAATGAAGTTATCCGGATTCGCCAGGATGGTGGACGCAGGAATCGAGGTGCGCTCCACATCAGAAGACCCACAACTCGCCAGGCTTATTGCTGCAATGATTGCCAACACTAATAGGCCTTGTGTCCATCGTTTCCCCATTCTTACCATACTGCTCCTTAAGTGAAAATATAGCCGAGCCTTCCAGGTGTTTTGAAAACTACCTGGGGTATCGGTTAGCGCCGAATGATGGAGAAATCACCCATCCAGGGATGAAGAGCCTCTGGGACTGTGATGCTGCCATCCGCCTGTTGGTAGGTTTCCATGATGGCAATCATCACCCGTGGAAGTGCCAATCCCGAGCCGTTGAGCGTGTGCACAAAGCGCGGCTTTGCACCCGCCTCGGGGCGGTAGCGAATATTGGCTCGCCGCGCCTGGAAATCGGTTACATTGCTGCACGAGCTCACCTCCAACCACTCGTTTTGACCTGGCGCCCATACTTCGAGGTCATAGGTTTTGCTGGAGCCAAAACCCAGGTCACCAGTGCAGAGCTCCACCACACGGTAGGGCAGGCCGAGCGCTTCGAGCAAACCTGTGGCGTGCGCTACCATCTGCTCCAGTGCCACGGGGCTTTCCTCTGGGGTGGTAAATTTGTACATCTCCACTTTATCGAATTGATGACCACGTTTGATCCCCCGAACATCTCGTCCGGCGCTCATCTTCTCGCGGCGGAAGCACGCAGTGTACGCCACGTAGTTCAGCGGCAAATGTTCGGCTTCGAGAATTTCATCCCGGTGCATATTTGTCAATGCCACCTCAGCCGTCGGCAGCAGCCAAAGATCATCCTCCACATCCCGATACAGGTTATCGGAGAATTTGGGCAGCTGCCCCGCCCCGACCAACATCTCCCGACGCACTACAAAGGGCAGGTACCATTCGGTGTAGCCATTGAAGCGCGTGTGTACATCCAGCATCCAGAAAATCAGGGCGCGTTGCAGGCGTGCCCCGGCGCCCTTGAGTACATAGAAGCGACTGCCGGAGAGCTGCACCCCGCGCTCGAAATCGAGGATATCCAGTGCTGGCCCCAGGTCCCAGTGTGCCAGCGGATCAAAACCCGCAGCGGCGAAGTCTCGGGGTGTGCCCCAGGTACGCACGACCTGATTGTGGCTTTCATCGGGGCCAACAGGTACGGAGGCGTCGGGAATGTTAGGAAGCCAGAGCTGCTTATCATGGAATGCTGTTTCGATTTCGCGCAATCCCTGTTCCAGTGCTGCAATTTGATCGCCTACCTCGCGCATCTCCACAATGCGTGCCTGTTTGGCGGATGGTTCCTTCATCATGCCGATTTCCTTGGAGACCCGGTTACGTTCTGCTCTTAAAGTTTCTACTTCTTGTAATACTTCGCGACGACGCTCATCTAATAGCAGGATTTCTTCCACAAGCATGGGATCATCGTTGCGCAGGCGCAGGGCTTCGCGCACCCGTTCAGGTTCACGGCGCAGCAATTCTAGATCTAACATGGTCTCCCCTCCTTGAAAATCAACACATCCTGGATCAATGCCTCGCGCGGCACTGAAAAGATTATGCCACTAAACGAAGCTTTGTCCAGCAAAGGTAGTGTATACAATTCGGTGGAAATTTGGAGAAAGAGCGGACTCGATGTAAGCTAGGGTTTCCAAGACCAAGTTACAAGGAGG
>JAFGFB010000280.1 GCA_016931315.1 Anaerolineae bacterium | reverse complement strand
CGCTTGCCCACCACACGCGCGTCGCCGATGCCGAGCATCACCAGCACCTCGCGGCTTTCGCCGGGCTGGAGCGTCAACGTGGTGTGCAGCGTCCCGCAGGCGTTGTCGCCGTAGGCGTGGCTGTTGCTACATTGCCCCTTTTCCACTGCCAGCGGGTTGTGGTAGTTGCGGTACGAGCCGAGGAATGCCTCGCGGCTGGTGTCATAGCCGGCGAGCGGCGCGCCGACCAACGCCATCCAGGTCTGGTTGAACTTGTGGTGCAGGAGCGTTTCCTCATCGCGGGGCGTCAGGTTATCCTCGATGGCGATGCGCAGCAGATTGTCATCGGTCAGCGAGCCGCGCACGATGAAGAGCGAGTATTGCAGGTTTACCGTGTCCTGGAACGTCATCCACTGGTTGGTGAACTCGCAATAGGTAAAAACGTCGATCTCACGCGGGCGGTCGCTCTCGTTGGTGACTTTGAGCTGCCAGTACTCGAAGGTCTGCCCCAGAGGGACGAAGTACGTGGCTTCGGTCGCAATCCCATTGTAGCGCGACTCGAAGACGGAATAGGCTGTGCCATGACGGCAGGTGGACTGGTACTGGTCGAGCGGCTTGCCCACCGGCTGCCACGAGGCCGACCAGTAATCGCCATTTTCGCGGTCGCGCAGGTAGAAGTAGCGCCCCGGTTGATCCATCGGGATGCTGTTGAAGAACAGGCGCATAAAGCGCCCGCGCGCCCCCGATTTGTAAAAGCCATAGCCGCCCGCGTTGTTGGTGATGATCGCGCCGTACTCGGTGGAGCCTAAATAGTTGCTCCACGACTGTGGCGTGTCGGGCCGGGTGATGACGTATTCTTTCGCGTTGTCGTCGAAGTAACCGTACTGCATGGATAATTCCCCCCCCTGAAATTGTAATAGTTTTCCCTAAGCATACATCGAAATCTCAAAATCAGAAAGTTCACGCCTTATGGATTCCATTCGCTGTTTGGTTGCGTGCGCGCAGTTGCGCCGCTTTCTGCTGTAACTGATGGAAACATTCCGTCTCGGTAATTGCGGTCACCTGATGCACCTTTTTAACTTTATTTTTATCTCGATCAATTCCACGAGCATATCGGCCCTTCGGTAACATTATCGTTTGATTTGATATGTGCTGAAGTGATCTAAATAGTATAAGGGAAAGGGAGGAAGTTGCAAGTGAAGAACCTGCGGGGCTTGTTCCTCACGCTCGCCAGTGTCTCGGTGTCTTTTCCTTCGTTATCTGTGGGGGGAGCGCCATCAGTGCCAGGTACACCGGATACACCGGAAACATCAGTGTATCTGATGTTTCCGGTGTTTTCTCCTTGCTTCGCTTTCAGCCGACAAGCCCACTATACGCCGTTGGCGCGTATTTCGCGGTACGGAAGACTTTGTTGAAAAATGTCAGCTCACTATCCTGGCTGCCCAACCGCGAGAGGCAGCGAAATCAATATGAACGTTGTCAGATTTATTTCGGTGAACGCTGCGTTAGGGTGACATCCAGGCTCGGATCATGTAATCGTTGCCCACGGCTTCCCAGGGTACTTCGTAACTGTTCCCGTCAGGCGCACTCGTGTCCACGCCGATGGAAGGATCGGAATGTTGCGCGGCATAGAGGAAACCTACGTAGAAGTCGCCGCTCGGCGTGAGATTGTAGCCGGCAAGGTCCACGGTGAACCAGGCCATGCCGGCGGGCGGTGTGGCGGCAAACGGCGTGATCAGGTCGGCATGCGCGGTATCCCAGACGTGTACTTCGATAGGGTGCCCGGCGGCGGCGGTGTTCAGATAAAACTCTGCGCCCGTGAGCTGCGGCGCCTCTGCCGGGGGTGTAAAGCGCACGGCAAAGCCGCTGCCGAGCGTCGCCTGGGATTGCTCCGACTCGTAGGTACCGTCGTCGTAGGCTAACATCACCGGTGTCACGTGATTGTTCAGCACCAGGGGTAGATACACAGTGTAATCATTCTTCCAGATGCGTACCCGCACCTGGTCGTTGGTCCCGCCGCGCGAGAAGACCCGGATCGTTTCGGGGGTCAGGTTTTCCCAGTTCATGCCCTCGGGCGTGACGTTGGTCACCATCCCGCCCAGGGCCATGTGGTTGATGCCCCAGGTGCCGTCAGTGTCTTTGCAATCAATCCGCACGATGTATTCCCCGATGCTGCCTCCCAGGGCGTGCGTGAGGGTGATGGTCGCAGGGGAAGGACCATAAGGGCCAATGGCCACCCAACCGCTGTCGTAAGCCGGCGGATCAGACCGGTTGATGCAAACGCGGACCTGTTGGGCGAAGGGGTCTTGCCAGTGGCGGTAGACTTGTACGGTGGTGTCGTTGAGCCGATACCAATATCCCCCTAAGAAGTTCGCGCCGCCGCCGGTTTCCAGGCCGCCGTAGGCCCGGTGGTTGTCGCCTGCCCCAAGGTTGGTTCTGAACCGCAGGCCCAGGCTATAATCATCAACGTCGCCGCCCATGTTGTGCGTGAAAACGCGCGTAGCCCCCAGCGTCATCGTAGTCCAGTCACTGCAATATTCGGGGAGTGGATCGGGGATCCAGATGCGGATGAGAACGCGATCTGCGAAAGTATCGTCAGCATGACGCATGATCTGTACCGTGCTGGCATTCAGATTCTGCCATGCCGCCCCAAAGAAGTTCCCCCCTGCTTCGATGCCACCGTAGCCGCGGGTATTGACGTCGTAGCCATCGTCCAGGTCGAGAAACCAGAGTTGGACGGTATAGTCGTCGGGATTGCCCCCGATGTTGTGCGTCAGTGTGATGATCTGCCCCGGGTTAATAGCGACCCAACCGCTGCCCCAGCCGGTTGTCGCTGCGGTAAGCGCCTCCGGTTGCGGAGCCTGGAGCGCGCCGCTGGCAGTCTGCCCGACAAACAGGGCAGAGGCAATCAAGATGAGACCCAACAACGTGGGCACTAGAATTCGTAGTGAGTGGTTCTTCATTGCGCAATCCTCCTTTTTTATAGACATACAGTGATTTTGCATAGCACAGGATGAAGCAGGCGAGTTTTGATGGACTAGGGAATGCCGATGCTATATATCCAGTATAAGGGAGGATGGCCCCAGTTTCCGAAACTGAGGCCAACGTTTAGCCAACAAGAAGCCAATAGTTACCCAATAACCCTTGTCGCACAGGTGCAGGGTGAGATTATGCCGGGCCGTTCACCAGCTTATAACCCCGTCCATGCACGGTGAGGAGCAACACAGGATTTCGGGGATCGGGTTCCAGTTTCTCGCGCAGCCGTTTGACCAGGCTCTCTACCTGATAATCGTAGACCTGGGCCTGGTATTCGGGCCACACGGTTACGGCGATCTCTTGTTTGCTGCGCACCTCACCCTGAGCGGCATAGAGCGCGTCGAATAGGGCTTGTTCTTTAGAGGAAAGGTTGACAGGTTTTCGGTTGACCCAAATGTCAGCCGAGTTTTCGCCCACCACCAGCAGCGGAAAGTCGGAGTTGTGGAGGGTAGCTTCGGGATCACGAAAGGTGAAGATCGCACTGCCGATAGCAATCTCGTCATCGGAATATAGACGTTGTGGATGGTTGACATGGCGTCCATTCAGATAAGTCCCGTTGGCGCTGCCCAAATCATGAAGGATACAATATTCCTTCTCCCAATGAATTTCGGCATGTTGCCGGGAAACCCGCTGATCTGCGATGAAGACATCGCAGTCGGGTGAGCGTCCCAGTCGCGTTGTTGGGTTTCTCAATTCGAACTTCCGCCCGACGACGTCGATAAGGTAGGGGACGTTTTCCGTCATGGGACTGCCTCGTATGCAATAACAAGAGTGGGGTGGGTTAGGATTTCGGCCTGTTCACTCATGGCGACCCACCAGTGGGCCATATTGTGGCTGTCCTCGGACATCATGACAACCAGACCGGCGTTGGGCTGTCCGCTCTCATGCCACACCCGCACGGCCTGCGTGACATTGAAACATAACGCGCCCGCCTCCGTGACCGGCGCCAGGTCCAGGGGTGTATGATCGTAATCAATGCCGCCTGACAGGCCGGGGCTGTGCCACGGGCTGTTATACGTCGCCGTTTCGGGATCCCAGGGAGTGAGCACCCGATACACAACTGCCACCCCTGGGAATATCTCATCGCCCCACAATTCGACGTGCAGCGTCAGCGTGGCTGAAACCACACGCGTAGCGGGTGGCAGCGCCCTCAGATCGAAGCGGAACAGGAGCCGGTCAGGGGTGAGCGGCCCCTGGAGGTGAACCAGGTCGGTCGTGTACCAGGTATCATCAGGCATGTCGGGATTCAGCCATGAATCCTTCACATGCTCCGGTCCTGCTAAATATATGGTATGAGGGGACTCGGTCGGGAGTGAGAAAGCCGCAGGCGTGATCATTGGCAGCCACCAGGACCGCGTAAACCACCCTCCCAGCAGCAAGGCGACAGCCAGAAACGGGATGAGGAGCAGCGTCGGGCGGCGGGGGCGTAGGGTGACAGGAAACGCCGGTTTACCGCCTGCTAGACGAGAGCGGCGGTGTTGCGTCGGTATCGTAGCCTCACCGGGCGCTTTGACCGCGGCTTCAAATGCTCCTGCCAGATCGCCTGCCGTCTGGTAGCGGTCGGCGGGATCCTTTGCCAGCGCTTTGTAGATCACTCGTTCGATAGCCTCGGACAGTTCGGGTCGCAGAGAGCGGGGCGAGGGCAGCGGGGCAGTGATGTGCTTCAGGATGACGGCGTAGGGCGTGTCGGCATCGAAGGGGACCTGTCCTGTGCAGAGCTGGTACAGCAAGATGCCCAGCGCGTAGATATCGGAACGGGCGTCGCCCGGTTCCCCTTGCCCCTGTTCGGGCGACATATATGCTGGCGTGCCCAATGTGCTGTTGCTATCGGTGATGGCAGTGGCTTCGACCATGCGGGCAATGCTGAAATCGGTGAGCACCGGCCCACGGTCCGGCGTCATGAGTACGTTGGAGGGTTTGATGTCGCGATGGATGACCCCCTGAGCGTGGGCATAGTCCAGCGCGGCGGCCAATGCCCCGACGATGGCGACCGTTTCTTCCAGGGGTAGTATCGCCTCGCGGCAGGCGAGCTCCCGCAAGCGCGCTTTGAGGTTCACGCCTTGCAGACACTCCATCACGATGAAGGTGACGCCGTTGTTGGTGTCGAAGTCGTGGACATGCACAATGTGGGGATGCTCCAGGGTGGCAATGGCACGGGCTTCGCGTTGGAAGCGCGTGACGAAATTCTCGTCATCGGTGAGGTGAGGATGAAGCACTTTGATGGCGACGTAACGTTCAAGACCTGGTTGGTACGCCTTGTAGACCTGGGCCATGCCCCCTTGCCCCAACTTTTCGAGAACACGGTATTTCGTCAGGGTCATGCCGGTGAGATCGAATAGTTTGGGGAAATCGTGCTCACGATTCTCTGTCATGCGAAGTCCTTCCTGGATACGTGAATCTTCTCTGGCTCATGAACCGGCCTGTAATTGGAGGTAGGAGACAGCGCACGGGAATGCGAGCCAGGTTGATTTTAGTATATCCAACCACACCGAGAATGCAACAAGACAGCGGGTGTGGGGATGCGCAATGAATCAAGAGGGCAAAAACAACCCATAAAACGGTGAAGTTCAACCCCAAAAAGAACCGCCCAGCCAGCCATGG
>JAFGFB010000279.1 GCA_016931315.1 Anaerolineae bacterium | reverse complement strand
TTGGTGCGCGATACGATCGCGCAACTGCGCAACGAGGCACACCGCGCCATCATCCTCTGCACACACAATCTGCCGGAAGCCGAGAGCCTGACCGACCACATCGCCATCATCCGCCAGGGACGTATCGTGGAGCAAGATGCCACGCCCGCGCTCAAAGCGCGCCTGCTTGGACCGCCGCTGATGGAAATCCGCCTGGCCCAATCCTCACAAAACGGGATTGTGACGCTGATTGAGCGCACCATCGCCGGCAGCGGGGCGCAGGTGCAAGACGCTGGCGATAACTGGGTCCGCTATAGCACACCCAATCCAGCGGTCACCAACCCCGCAGTGCTTCAAGCACTCACTGCCTCCGGGGTCGCCGTGATGACATTAAGTGAGGTCACCCAAAGCCTGGAAGCCGTCTACCTGCGCGCGGTGGAGGAAACCGCATGAGCTTCGAAGCGCAAGCCAAGGCATCGCCTGCTGCGCCCAGAGGGGTCTCTGCCGCCTGGCAACGCCTGCGCTCCGCGTGGGGACCCGCGTGGGTCGTTTTTCGCCGGGAGGTCAGGGACACGCTGCGCGATTGGCGTATTGTGGTGCCTATCGTCATCCTGGTGATCGGGTTTCCGTTTCTGGCGAATTTCGCCGCCAACCGGGGATTGGCGTTCGTCAATCAATACGGCGCGTCGTTGATCATCGAGCGACTTTTACCGTTTTTGATGCTGGTGGTGGGCTTTTTTCCCAGCTCCTTTTCCCTTGTCATCGCGCTGGAAACCTTCGCCGGAGAGAAGGAACGCCGCAGTCTGGAATCCCTGCTGGCGACCCCGCTGACCGATCTGCAACTCTACGTGGGCAAACTGCTGGCGGCGACCATCCCGCCTGTTCTGGCCAGCTATCTGGGCATGGCGACTTACCTGCTCTTGATGGGCCTCACGCTGAACTGGTGGCCGCCACTTTCGCTGCTGCTGGTGTCGATGACGCTGTCCACGGTGCAGTCGCTGGTGATGGTCTCCGGTGCGGTGATCGTCTCCAGCCAATCCACAAGTGTGCGTGCGGCCAATCTTCTGGCAAGCTTCATCATCATCCCGATGGCCTTCCTTTTGCAGGCCGAGGCCGGCCTGCTGCTCTTCGCCGATTACACCGTCCTCTGGCTGATCGCGCTGTGCCTAGTGGTGGTGAACGTGCTGTCGATCCGTTTGGGCATCCATGTCTTCAACCGCGAGCAACTGTTGGGCCGTGACATCGACGAGCTGAACCTGCGGCGCGCCTGGCGTGTGTTTTGGGAAGCCGCCTGGCCCCGTAATGGCCTGAAGGTGCTGTACACCCGCGAGATTCCCACCATCATCCGCGGGATGCGACCTGAATTGCTGATCACCGTGGTGGTCATCCTGGTGGGAGGCGCGACTGTCGGCGTATGGGGCATCCAACGCTTCCCATTGCCGGTGGAAGCTTTTAACCTCTCTGAGGTGCGCAATCTTGAAACCATTGGCTCGATGGTGACGCAGAGTGGGCTTTTAGCGTCTTTCTCGCCGTGGGCCGTCTTCCTTAACAACGTTCGCGCGCTGCTGGTCGCGGGAGGAATGGCGTTGATTTCGCTGGGCATCCTGGCGCTTTTGCTGTTGATGGCCCCTGTTGCCATCATCGTCTACATTGTCGGTCAGATTGGAGGGATCGGAATCAGCCCATGGCTATTCCTGGCTGTCACCGTGCTCCCCCATGGGATTGTGGAACTACCGGCAGCCATCCTGGCCACGGCACAGGCTATGCGGATGGGGGATGTGATGCTTTCGCCGCCCGAGAAAGGTGGGGGGTTCGATGGTATTCTGCGTGAGGTGGGGCACTTCTTCAAGCTCTTCGTGTGCGTGGTGGTACCGCTGTTGCTGCTCGCGGCCTGGATAGAGACACGGATCACCCCACACCTGTTACTCAACTTCTTGGGGAGATGATGGGGACGGATGCGCAGTGATTAGGAATCAGAACAGCACCAATCCCTAATCACTGCTGATGGATTACGAATCCTTGGTCTTCCTCTTTCTTCTCGCTTTTTTTTCTATCGCACGGCACGTGGCATGGAGATAAGCGAAGTCCCCCATCGGTGGGACCAGCTCCTGCACTTCGATGATTTCGCACATCTGCTCGTCCAATTCAATGCGATGGCCAACCTGAGGAGCTTCCTCCTGATTGATGACCATGCCTCGGTGCTGCCCGCCCACGATAACGTAACTGACCTTGTAAATCATAGGTCCCCTCCCCCTTTGGGCAGCGCGTTCGTCAGATTCCGAATGCGGAGTTTGAAAGCCAGATCGCGTGCAATGTTGAAGAGCATCTTGTAGCCTACGCGGCTTTCTTTATCCCAAAATGCCAACAAATCATCGCGGCTGAACGTCAAGAGACTGGCCTCGGCCGATAAACAGCGAATCGTTGCGGAACGTGGGCCGGCATCCAACAACGACATCTCACCAAAGCTCTGTCCCGCACCCAAAATGATGAGACTGGTGGTGTTCTCGGTCAACTCGGAGACGACCTCCACCTGGCCTTTCAGCACCACATAGACAGCGGTGCTTTGCTCGCCCTCTTTCAGGATAATATCCCCGCGATGAAACACAGAGACCTGGCCCACCGCCGCAAGCGCCGTCAACTGCGCTTCACTCAATCCCGTAAAGAGTTCTGCAGTATGCAATATCGAAGGCGTTATTTCCATGATAAACTCCTCTATCCCAAAACATAAGACAATCCTATACTCTTATTATACGCGAATTGAAAACAAACAAAAGTCTGGCAATCGCAAGGTCTTATCATTCTCCCGGTACAACGTACCTCAAGTTTCTGTCTGATACAAATGCGGCCTAAAGGCCGGGGATGAAGTAGGTATTTTTGCGGTGGGGCTTCGCCCCACCGCAAAAATACCTACTAAAAAAGCCGCTTTAGCGGCAAAATGGCACGCAAACGTCTCTTAGTTTCCGAGAATGATAAGGCCCTGCTGACAATCGGTAAACAGTTATTTCCGACATGCTGGCTACACTCAGAACATCTCAGAAGCCGATATTTTCTTGCTTCACAGAGGTTCAAAGGATCCCAAAATAATTTATGTTACGACACACATAAAACATTATTACTATGCGAAGAAAAACTACTTTTTATAGCACGACTGCAGTTTTTGCAAGAAATACCTCCGCTGTTTTAGTAATAGCATCCCAGGAGGCAAACTTCAAAATAGTGCTTTCTGGACTATGCGAAATCAAAGTTTTTAAGGCTTAAATTGCACAATACGCAACACTTGTATATGATAACTAAATAAGTGATTGCAATATTGCATACTTACTCACATTGATGTAGCCGACTGAGATTTTGGAATGTATACGATAATCGCCTAGCGTCCTAACACTGTCGCGATCTCACCAATAGCCCAGTCTAGCACGTCACGAGTGATGATCAGTGGCGGCGCAAACCGGATGACCGTCTCATGCGTCTCGTGCGCCAGGATACCGCGCTCCTGCAATTGCTCGCAGAAGGGGCGCGCGTCTCCGACCTCATCCTTCAGCACCACCCCTACGAGCAAGCCTTTACCACGTATCTCGGCCACGTAAGGGCTGTCGATAGCGCGCAGACCGTCCATGAAGTACGTTCCCATTTCCTGTGCCCGCTCCGACAACTGCTCATCGACGATCACGCGCAACGCAGCGCGGGCCACGGCACTCGCCATCGGATTGCCGCCAAAGGTCGAGCCATGCATCCCTGGTTTATACAACCCCATAATTTCATGATCGCCGAGTGCGGCGGAGATCGGCATCATCCCACCGGAAAGCGCCTTGCCAATAAGGACGATGTCAGGCCGCACGTCTTCCCACTCGCAGGCAAACAGCTTACCGGTGCGTCCCAATCCGGTCTGGATTTCATCGGCGAGCAACAGCACATTGTGCCGGTCACAGATTTCGCGTACGGCGCGCAGATAGCCATCTGGGGGAACGATCACCCCACCCTCGCCCTGAATCGGCTCCATGAGGAAACCCGCCGTATTGGGTGTGATGGCGGCCTCCAACGCCTCGACATCACCGAAGGGGATCGGTTTGAAACCTGGCGTCAGCGGTCCGAAGTCCTTCTTGTACAGGGGTGTAGTCGAAAGTGAGATCGCCGTGATGGTGCGCCCGTGGAAATTGTGCCCGCAGACGATGATCTCGGCCTGATTGTCTGGAATGCCCTTCACCTGGTAGCCCCACAACCGCGCCGATTTGATCCCCGCCTCCACTGCCTCCGCGCCGGAATTCATCATAATCAGCATATCATAACCGGTCAGTTCACACAGTTCCTTCGCCAGGAAGGGAAATTGGTCGTTGTAGAACGCGCGCGAAGTCAGGGTCACGCGCCCGGCCTGCTCTATCATCGCCGCGATGATGTGCGGGTGGCGATGGCCCTGGTTCAGCGCCGAGTAGGCACTCAGGCAGTCGAGGTATTTCTTGCCTTCCACATCCCACACCCACACGCCCTCGCCGCGGCTGAGCACCACGTCCAAAGGGGTGTAAGTGTGCGTGGCGTAGGTTCTTTCCAGGTCAATATAGTCTGCTGTGTGCATCATTGATGAGCTCCTTTGCAAGTCGTTTTATAGTCGTTAGTCCGATGGTCGTCAGCCAGGAAATCAGGCCTTTTGTCACACACCTATCCCCTTCGATAGTAACACAGGCAAAAACCAGGTCAAGTGATGCTTATCCATTTGCCGTATGGAAAAATCATTCTGTGTTGACATAATCACGTGCAGAATACCGAGGTCTTGACATAAATATAAAACGGCTTATACTGATTACAATAACATATTTATCAAAGTAAGTTATCCGCCAAATCTTTTGGCAAAGAGGAGCCGAGACGATGTCTCACGCATTTTACGGCGATCAACCGATTACGACAGCGGCACAGGACGCCTTCGATTTCTACACGTATGCCGAGGCACTGACACATCTGGCGCTGGAGGGAGATGCCCCGCGCACTATCGGCATCTTCGGCCCGGCCGGGTGTGGAAAGACCAGCCTGCTGCACCTGATCGCTGCCTCGCTAGAGGAGCAGGGAGTGGCCGCCAGCCGGCCTGTCGTCATCCTGTGGTTCGATGCCGCACAGCACACCGAGCCGGGGCCCACACGGCGCGCACTGTTATTGCAAGCCCTCGCCCAGCTCAAGTCCCTCGATCTATCTCCCGAAGACGCGCAACGACTCGCCGACTGGGAGATCAGCCTGACCTATGACGCCGATTTCGACACATTCGCCGGTTTTAGCGTGCTCACCCAGTGGGTGAACGATTACTTCACCGAACGCGCAGAACGGCTTGCTCTCTTCCTTGACGGCCTTGATGCCTGCCCGCCGGAGCGCGCTGTGGATACGCTCGAAGCCACGCGATGCTTCCTCAATACGCCGGGCAGCCTGTGTTTCCTGGCTGCCGACCATGACCGGCTCAATGCCGGCCTCAATGCACGTTACGGCGAAACACCCCCCGCAGCAAACGGAGTCGCATGTGCCAACACCTCGCACGTGCAGCGGCTGGTACAGGTGACGTTTACCTTACCGCCCCTTTCATCAGCGCACATCGATGACTTTCTGGCACAGCTTACCCCTGACCTACCTGCCGCAACACGCGGCGTCCTCGCGGTGGGACTACCGCCTACTCCCAGAAGCATCAAACAAGCCCTCAACACGCTACATCTGCGGCAGGCACTGATACAGCCAGCAGCGGACGCGCCGGAGGACTCCAATCTCATTCTGCTGGCGAAGGTCGTTGTCCTGCAGGAACGCTGCCCGGAGTTGTGGGCTTTGGTGATGCAGCATCCTGAGCTGCTCCAGGAGCTGGAATCGCATATGCGCACCGCTCAGGCCGCCGAAGACGGCACGCCGATCCCTGGTACAAAGTCGCTTCCCCTCCCCATCGCCCGCTATGCCGCCGACCCGCTCCTCACCCGCGTGCTGGCCCCAGCGGAGCCGATCACGGCTTCGTTCGCCCATCTGGCGCCGCACGAACTCCACGCCTGCCTCGGCCTCGTGCCCGACGCGCACGATCCTGACCGCCAGGTATGGGACGACCTCCTGAGCGGCAACACGGCGCACCTGCGTGCCGCCGTCGAAGTGGCCCGGCAGCACCAACCGGCCTACAGCCACGCTCTCGTCAGATTTATGCACCGCGAGTACCCCGCTCCCATCGCGCAACGCCTCTCGGCAGGACTGGCGCTTGGTCACCTGGGGGATCCGCGCGATTTCAGCGCCACGGTAACCATCCCGGGTGGGGAGTTTCTCTATGGGGCAGAAAAGCAATCCTGCACCCTGCCGGCTTTCAGAATTGGGCGTTACCTTGTCACGCAGGCACACTATGCTGAATTCCTGCTGGCTCACCCGGAAATCCCCGTCCCTTACGTCGATGAGGACTGGGCGCGCGTCTACAATTGGGATTCCGAGAAACGCACGTATCCCGTCGGACGCAGCAACCAGCCGGTCGTGCTCGTCACCTACGAAGAGGCTGCCGCCTACTGCGCGTGGGCCGGTGGCCGTTTGCCCACGCAGGAGGAATGGGAGCGTGCCGCGCGCGGCATCGACGGGCGAAGCTACCCCTGGGGCGAAACCTTCACCCCGGCGCACGCGAACACGCGCGAGAGCGGCGTGGGAGGACCGACCCCCGTGGGCGTCTTCGTGGAAGGCGAAAGTCCCGATGGGGCGTTGGACATGGCTGGCAATGTCTGGGAATGGACCGCCAGCGATTACGACCC
>JAFGFB010000278.1 GCA_016931315.1 Anaerolineae bacterium | reverse complement strand
AGCGTGCTCAAGTGTCTAGACGTATGGTCTCACCCAGCCGACCGCGGTTGAGTACAACCGCTTGAACTTCCCAATAATTTGTCCTATGCCCGGGTTTCCCTTTTATCTGGCTGTAGCTGTGATAAGATACTGCTTTGTAACTTCAGAGTGCTTCAGGAGGTGGGGCGTGGAAATTCTGCATCGTGGCAAAACCCTGTTACTGGCTTTTATTTTGTGTTTCACCTTTATCAGCCCGTTTCCCAATTCCGGCAATGCGGTTGTGGCAGCGGCGCCAAATGCTGATTATACCCTGAAACTGGGCGGCGTGGCATTTGATCCGCTGGTCTCTCAGCCAGATGTGCCTTTGGCGTGGCGTCAGTTTTCTGCGTCCGGACCTGATTTGTACCTGGTGCAGTTCTTCGGTCCAACTCGGGAGCTGTGGTTGGAGACGTTAGTGAAAGTCGGAGTGGAAATTGTGCAGTATATTCACCCTTTCGCCTACGTTGTGTGGTGTGATTCTGCGGCAATGAATCGGGTTTCTGAATTGGACTATGTGCGCTGGACCGGTCCTTTTTTGCCTGCCTATCGCGTCTTACCGCAATGGCGCACCCTGGATGCGACGGCACGTGCTTTCGAGGTGATGACTTATCGCAGCGCCGGACGGGCTTCTGTGTTGAGCAGCCTCACGGCGCTGGGGGCGCAGTTGCAGGAGTCTATTGACTTGGGGTACGGCTTCGATGGGCTGGTTGTGACGCTATCTGGCGAGCGATTGTTGGAGGCGGCGCGAATTCCTGGCGTTTATACCATACAACCCATCTCCACTGAGCGCGCTACGCGTGGCGAGATGAGCAATCAGGTCAACGTCAACAATGTGGATCAGAATAATCAAGCCTTCACGGGTTACCGCACCTGGTTGACGAGCGTGGGGCTTGATGGGGCTGGTGTGGTCATTGCCAACGTGGATGGCGGCATTCAGAATACGCATCCCGATTTGGTGAATCGGATGCAGACCTGTGTTGGGACAACTTGTGGCAATACAGCTTCAAGCAACCATGGAACGCATACTGCCGGCATTATGGCGGCGGATGGCAGCTCTGGGGTTGTTGACAGTCGGGGTTTCCTGCGTGGCTTAGGCGTTGCCCCTGGCGCCGGGCTTGTGGAGCAGGTTTATAGCAGCTACGACCTCACTCTGTTGATCAAAGATTCCTCCACCAATGGGGCACTCATCTCCGGCAATAGCTGGGGACCCGAGGCTACGCCGCAGGGCTATGATGCGGATACGCGCAAAGTGGATGTGGGTGTGCGTGACGCGAATCTGACCCTTGTGGGCAACCAGCCGTTGAATTATGTGCTTTCGATTATGAATGGCAACGGTGGAACGAGCTCGCAGGGAAGTCCTGATGAGGGCAAGAATATCTTTACCATTGGTTCTACTAAAATGCAGACATCGAGCGGCTCTCAGGAACTGGCCATTAACGATGTTTCCAGCAATTCGGCGCACGGTCCCGCCCTGGATGGACGCAAGATTCCGCACATGGTTGCCCCGGGATGCTATGTAGACTCAACGGTGCCCACCAACTCCTATGGCACGATGTGCGGCACGAGCATGTCTTCTCCCCATGTGAGTGGTGCGGCGGCGCTCTTTGTTCAGTATTACCGGGGCTTGTTCGGCATAGATCCCAGCCCGGCGTTACTCAAGGCGGCTTTTCTGCCGGTTGCGCATGATCTTGCCGGTTTCCATGACGCAGATGGCGGTATTTTGGGACATCCCTTCGATAGCAAGCAGGGGTGGGGGCGTATGGATTTGGAGGCAGTTGTGGATCCTGTCTTGCCGGTTTTGTACTTCGATAATCCACAGGTCTTTGATGCTACGGGTGAAATTTGGGAAGAAAACTTCGGCGCGGCAGACCCCACACAGCCTATGCGATTGATGCTGGTGTGGACGGATGCCCCTGGTCATGGTCTGGGAGGCTCGACGCCCGCATGGGTTAACGATCTCAATCTGGAAGTGAGCGCCAATGGCGATGTCTATCGCGGCAATGCCTTCGACGCGAGTGGATGGTCACAACCAGGGGGCAGCGCGGATGGCATGAATAATACCGAGGGCATTTTCCTGGGACCGACGGCGCCCGAGACTTTTACCGTGCGTGTGAGTGCTGTCAACATTGCCGGTGATGGTGTGCCGAACTTCGGTGATGCAACAGATCAGGATTTTGCGTTGGTTTGCTATAATTGCTTGCAGCAAGCGGATTTCACCTTGGCGGTTGAGCCACAATCAGCCGCAGTGTGTGCACCGGGTGTCATCACCGCGACCATCTCTTTAGAACAATTGCTGGGATATGCGGAGGATGTGTCCCTAAATGTGCAGGCGCCACCTGACGTATCAGCGATTTTCTCTCCCACGGTGGTGACTGTGCCCGGTGAGGCGCTTCTGACACTGGATGTGAGTGCTGAGGCGATTGCCGGGCAGTATACCTTGCTTATTTCGGCTACAGCAGAGATAACCAAAGTGCATACAGCGGAGCTGTCATTGTTGGTTAACACCTGTGCTCCTGAGGCGCCGTTGCTATTGACGCCTTCTGATGGCGCTATGGCGCAACCTTTTGATGGCCTGACCCTAAATTGGCAGGCGCAACCGCTCTCTACTGGCTATCGCGTGCAGGTGGATCGTAGCCCGCTTTTTGCTGCCCCATTTGTGGATGCGCCGGTAACTACTGCGGCATATTCCGACTCAATGACTTTAGATAGCGGGGTCTGTTACTGGTGGCGCGCGCAGGGTGAAAACACCTGTGGAAGCGGCGCGTGGGCTGAGCCTTTCCATTTTGCGACTGCCACGATGGGGATTGGCTTTGCCGATGACATGGAATCTGGCGACGGTAATTGGAGCAAGGAGGTTGCTGCCGGCACTGTTACCTGGGGGCTTTCAACGGCACAATCGCATAGCCCAACGTATGCCTGGTTTGTGTCTGATGCGGCTGTTCAGACTGACAGTCGCTTATGGAACACCCTTGCTGTTCAGATTGGCGCCGGCAGCACGCTAACCTTTTGGCATCGCTATCAATTTGAGGGAAGTGGTGATTACGCTTGGGATGGCGCCGTTCTGGAGATTTCCACGGATGGAGGTCTAAATTGGGCTGATTTGGGCCAGGCTATCGTGGGTAACGGTTATAACGGTACGATTCGGGCTGGGACTGTCAATCCCTTGGGGGGGCGTCCGGGTTGGACTGGCGCGTTGACCTCTTGGACCGAAGTCATGGTAGATTTGAGCGCTTATGCCGGTAGCGCTGGACAGATTCGCTGGAGGGTGGGTTGCGATTCTTCTACGGGCGCTGAGGGTTGGTATATTGATGATGTGCGCATAACAACCCCATTGCCTCCTAATCCGGCGCCAGTCATCACTGCGGTCACACCTGCCTCTGTGGTGGGCGATGAACCGGTACAGCTAACGTTGACGGGTGCCGGCTTCGTTGGAATGCCCGCTGTGAAAGTGGATGCAACCTGGTTGCTCTCGGTAACGCTGGTCAGCTCGGCGACGGTGACCGGGATATTGCCGCCGGTGCTGGAGCCTGGCGTCTATACGGTGACACTTTTCAACGGTGATTGCGCCCCCGTGACCCTGCCGGGTGCGCTGACTGTGCGCGGGGTTGTGGGCGCCCCTGAACTCATCAACCCGCCTGACGGGGTCGTGATTACGGACACTACGCCCACACTGTTATGGCAACCGGTGACGGGGGCAGCCGGCTATCAGGTCAATCTTGCCGGGGTGCTGCACGATGTCGGTATGAGCACAACTTTTACGACGCCTCTTCTGGCAGAGGGCGTTTATACCTGGACGGTGACGGCATACAATTCTTGGGGAGCGCTGAGTTCGACGCAGGCGCCATGGGTCTTCCGTGTGATGACACCTTTACTCGCGCCGGAGCGACTTAGCCCTGAAGATGGTGCGGTTATCACCGATACAACGCCGACATTGGTCTGGCAGCCTGTAACAGGCGCCGCCGGTTATCGTGTCACATTCTTGGGTGAAAGCCATGATGTGGGCACTACATCGGCTTACACGCCTTCTTTGCTGGCAGATGGGGTCTACACCTGGACGGTGACAGCTTACAATGTGTGGGATGACGTCAGTCCGGAACAGGCGCCGTGGACGTTCACGGTACGGGAGAAGCCTGTCTGGCGCGTTTACCTGCCGCTGCTTTTGCGCCAGCCCTAACACAGGCTTTCAAATCGGGGGTCATTTCAAAAGTGTTTTGGGGCGTGAGGCGCTCCTCACGCCCCAAAACACTCATCGAAGACGCTAATCAGGCAAAGGTTTCCAGTATGGCGATGGCATTCGCCCCCAACATGTCCAGCCGATAGCCGCCTTCCTGGATGATAACGGTGGGCAAGTTTAATGCGGCGATGCGTTTGCCAATCGCTCTGAAGCCCATGGGCGTAATTTCCATGCCGCCAACTTCATCGCCTTCTGCAATATCCAGCCCTAAGGAGAGTACCAGCATTGTTGGCGCAAAGGCACCTAGCGCTTCCAGTGCTCTATCCAGTGCGGTAAGATAGGCGCTATCCTTTGTGCCTTTGGGAAGCGGGATGTTCAGGTTTGTTCCCAGCCCTGCCCCAGCCCCGTTTTCTTCGGCAAAGCCCCAGTAAAACGGATACTCGTAGCGTGGGTCGGCGTGCAGCGAGCTATAGAACACAGCTGGGTCTTCGTAGAAAATCGCTTGTGTGCCGTTGCCGTGATGGAAGTCCACATCGAGGATAGCTACACGGCTCTGGGTACGTTGTTGCAGATAGCGAGCGGCGATAGCTGCGTTGTTCAGATAGCAGAAGCCGCCGTAGAGATCGCGGGCGGCGTGGTGTCCTGGTGGTCGGCACAGCGCGTAGGTGCTGCGTTCGGAGGCAAGCACGGTATCTGATGCAGTGAGCGCACATTGTGCGGACCAGTAAGCTGCTTCCCATGTACCCGCCAGGATTGGGCTGCCGATGCCAAAGGCGTAGTACCCACGTTTCCCTGCAATGCTCACTGGTGGGGGCATGTCGCGGCGCCCGACGGCAAAGGTACCCGGGATGACGGCCTCTTCGTAACCAAGCCAGGCAGCATTCTCGACATAGGCGTTGCGCAGGTAGGTGATGAAATCTGCATCATGTACTGCAAGCATGGCTTCTAAGCCGTGATCCTCTGGCGGCAGTATAGGCCCGAGAGTGGCGTTCTGAAGCGCTGCCAGGATGATTTCTGCACGCGCCGGTAGCTCCTCAACCACAAAGGGCTGCCCATCAAGAGTGATATTTTCAGTGGCATGCAGAATGTGTTTCGAGCTATAGATGATTTTCATCGTAACGTCTGCGACTTGATTGCCAGTAACACGGATGCCGATCGGTGTGATTTCGCTACTGTCTTGATTCTACACCCGTTCGCTGGCTTTGCTGAACCCATTATTCTGCATGAACTGGCGTTCGTAAAGGTCGCGATACAGTCCACCGCGGGCCAACAGCTCTGCATGGGTACCTCGTTCGACGATGTGTCCACCTTCCAGAACACAGATCAAGTCGGCGTTGGTGATGGTGCTGAGCCGGTGTGCAATAACGATAGCCGTGCGCCCTCTCAATAACCGCGCCAGGGCTTCTTGAATCAACGCCTCTGTGATAGTGTCTACGCTGGCAGTCGCTTCGTCAAGGATGAGGATGCGCGGGTCAGCGAGGATGGCGCGGGCAATGCAGAGTAGCTGTCGCTGCCCCAGCGAGAGATTGATGCCGCCTTCTAGCACGCGTGTCGCATAGCCCTCGGGCATCGCGTCAATGAACTCATGCGCGTTAGCGGCTTTTGCAGCGGCGATAACGGCTTCTTCAGAGGCGCCAGGGCAACCGAAACGGATGTTATCCGTGATAGTACCGGCAAACAGGAAGGGGTCTTGTGGTACGAGACCCATTTGTTGGCGCAATGAGGGTTGGTTGACGCTGCGCACATCCACACCATCAATGCATACACTGCCTTCTGTCACTTCGTAGAAGCGCGCAATCAGGTTGGCGATTGAGGTCTTCCCGGCGCCCGTGGGTCCCACCAGGGCAATGGTTTGTCCTGGCGCGATGTGTAAATCCACATTGTGAAGCACGGTGTGTGTGCCCCGGTAGGCGAATGAGACGTTATTGAGGACGATTTCTCCACGAATGGGCGGCATATCCGGTGCCCCGGATGCATCCTTCACATCTGGAACGGTATCAAGCAGCTCGAGCACCCGCTCGCCACCTGCCATGGCGGTTTGGAGTGTGTTATAGAGCTGGCTCAGTTCCTGGATGGGTTGGAAAAAGCGCCCAACGTAGGAGATGAATGCGACTACGACGCCTAACGTCAACGTCTCTGTCGCAACCGCGCGCCCGCCAGCCCAGAGTACAACGGCGGTTGCCAGGATGCCCAGAAATTCCACACCTGGAAGAAAGGTGAGCGAGAGCGACATGGCGTTGACAAAGGCGTCACGATTAGCGCTATTGACTTTGTCGAAGCGCTCTTCGGAGGCCCCTTCCTGCGCAAAAGCCTGGATAACGCGCATCCCAGAGAGGTCCTCTGCCAGGTCGCCAATCACGGCAGCTGTGCTGGAGCGGGTCTGGCGGAAAGCGATGCGGGCGCGACGTGAGAACCACAAGGTCATCAGTATCATTAGCGGCACCACGCTGAAGGCAAAGAGCGCCAACTGTGGACTCATGGAGAGCATGACGCCGACGATCCCGAACAGGATCAGGATGTCGCCTGTCAGTGTAATCAGGCCCTCGGAAAGCAACTCGTTGATGACGCCCACATCGCTCATCACACGCGATATGGTTACGCCGACGATATGCGTATCGTGATAGCCCAAGGAAAGCCGTTGAAGGTGATCAAAGAGCTGGTTGCGCAACGTCATCAGAATACGTTGTCCCACCCAGGTGAGCAGGTATTGCTGTGCAGAAGATGCCAGATAGATGCCGAGGAGTGCGCCGCCAAGCAGAAGCGCCAGGCGATTCAGCCCGCCCAGGTCACCATCGCTAATGTATTGATCAATGGCGATTTTCGTCAGATAGGGGATAGCGAGGGTCAATGCAGAGACGATGAGCATCATGGCAAAGGCGCCGAGCATCTGCCGTGTGTAAGGGCGTAGATAACCGAGCAGGCGCAATGTGACGCGACGATCAAAGACGCGTCCTGTTCCATCTCCCTCGCCGTGGCTTTCCAGGGCGCCACGAGGTCCCATATTCAATCCACCGCCGAAGCTAAAGCTCATAATTGTGTTGCCTCCCCAAGAACATTCGGCTGCCGTTCTCTCATTCTGCTCCCGTCCTCTCTTCCTCACGGAGCTGCCGCTGGTAGATCTCTGCGTATAGCCCCGAATTGCGGAGAAGTTCAGCATGGGTGCCGGAGGCGGCGATGCGCCCCTTTTCCAAGACCAGAACGAGATTGGCGGCGCGAACGGTGCTGAGTCGCTGGGCGATGACAATGCTGGTACGCCCCTGCATCAAATGCTCTAATGCCAGTTGGATGAGGTGCTCAGTTTCGGTGTCAACACTCGCCAGGGCATCATCGAGGATGAGGATTCGCGGGTCCTTGAGCAGGGCGCGAGCGATAGCAATGCGTTGCTTTTGCCCCCCGGAAAGTGTCACGCCGCGTTCTCCAACACGAGTGGCATAGCCTTCCGGTAATTCTTGAATAAACTCGTGGGCTTGTGCAGCTTCTGCCGCAGCGAAGATCTCTGTATCCGTGGCCTCAGGCTTCCCAAATGCCAGGTTCTCGCGGATGCTGGCAGCAAAGAGTGTGGTCTCTTGCAACACGATACCGATTTGATCGCGCAATGATTTCAAGGTCACATCCCGAATATCATAACCATCAACCGTGATGCGCCCTGCTGTGGGGTCGTAGAAGCGTGGCAGCAGGTTGATGATGGTTGACTTCCCTGAGCCAGTTGCACCCAGGAGCGCGATGACCTGTCCGGGCTGTGCTTCAAAGCTGACTCCCTTAAGCACCTTGTGGCGTCCAAAGTAGGCAAAGGAGACGTTGTCGAAACGTATTTTTCCACGCACGGGGGGCAGGGCAATTGCGTCAGGTGCGTCGTGTACTTCCGATTGAGCGTCTAGAATCTCAAAAACGCGCTCGCCAGAGGCGATCGCTTGTACCACTGCTGGCAGAATCATTCCGAGACGCCGCACTGGTTGTACTAATTGGCCCAAATAAGTAGTGAAAGCGACCATTTCGCCAAGTGTAAGTTGCCCGCGGATGACGAGTGTGCCACCGTACCAGAGAATCAGCACCGTCCCTACATTTGCCAACAGTTCAATGAGCGGCATGGTGCGGGCACGCATGGCGGCGGCTTGGGTCGAAAGTTTGAACCATGCCAGATTATTGGCTTCAAAGCGGGCGATTTCGGCGCGTTCCTGGGCAAAGGCTTTGACGATACGCGCCCCGCGCAGATTCTGCTCCAGGCGGGTGGTGAGCACGGCGAGTTGGTCCTGAATATCACGTGAGAGGGGGCGGAAACGTCGCCCAAAATCCCAGGCGCGGTAGGCGACGAGGGGCATCGTTCCTAAAGCGAGGAGTGCCAGCCCGGGATTCATTTGTAGCAACACGATGGCTGTACTGATGAGCAAAGCGCTACCTTCAAGGAGGCGCAAAGCGGCGCGTCCGGTCAGGAAACGGAGGCGTTCAACATCCTGGATGGCGCGCGAGAGTAGTTGCCCTGTTTCTGTGCGATCGTGATACGAGAAAGATAGCGCCGATAGCTTGCTGTGCAATGCTTTGCGGAGGTCATAAGCGGCTCCTTGCGAGCCAATCTCGATCCAGCGCCCTTGATAATAGGTGAGAATGCTCTTGAGTAGGGCCAGGCCCAATAGGGTCAATGTGGCTGTTGTGAGAAAACCGACGTTCTGTGCACGGATGCCTTCATCCACGATACGGCGGATGAATTGTGGAATAAGTATGATCAGAATATTGATGAGGGCAAGTAGTATGTAAGCGCCTGCAACATAACGGCGATAATTGCGCAAGTAGCCAAAACACCGTCGCAGAATGCGTCCCGCGCCGGGCGTCTGCGCCAGTAGAGGAATAGTACCAGTTTGATCTTTTTCAGTTGTCATAGGGTCCTGTATCATGCTCGAAGGCAGAGATAGGTGTTCTACGCCCAAGCGTAGTTGTATCGTATTATTGGCGTACGAGCCTCATCGCAAGCAAATTACTTAACTAGGCTAAGTATATCACGATTAGAGAAAATGTCACTAGCTAAGTTGTATTTGACAGGATTTTGGAATCGGGCGAAAATATGAGCAAGGGTGACTTTCAGAGATTTTATATTGGGGCGCAGTAGTGATGCGCTGATCGAAATTATGCTCATTACACATTCCATTTGTACTATACTTTACCCTGTGTTCTTCCTTGCGTATGTATGATTTGTGTATAGAATTAAGTATGTAGGTTTAGGGGTGTTTTTTACCTCCGGCGGTTGCTTCTTTTGAAAGGGGCGTGTCAGATTTGCTATGAACGTACTGGTAGAATTTGCGGGCATTTCCCGCGTGTTGATCGGCATCCGTGACTTCTCATTATTCTTGGAGCCTGATACCTCTTACCGGGACCTTATTCGCCATTTGGGAATCCGCTTTCCGGCATTGCTTGGAGTGGTAATTACTTCTGACGGCGAGTCGTTGCTTCCAGAAAACAAAATTGCGCTCAATGGAAAGCGTATGATTCAGGATTCTGAAATGGATGCATCTCCGAGCGAGGGTGATCGCCTTATGTTGATGTCGATTTTAGCGGGCGGCTAAGCACCTGTCGCTCCGCTGACATGTGTGTGAACTCTATCTTTATAGCCGGGAGGTTCTTTTATGTACGGTTACAGCGGCAAAATCCTTCACATTGATTTGAACACTCGCAAAACTTGGGTTGAAGCGAAACCCGAATCCTGGTACCAGCTGTACATTGGCGGTGTCTCAATGGCGGCACGACTGCTCTGGGAAAACATTGAAGTCGGTTGCGATCCGCTTTCTCCGGGAAATCCTATCTGCATTGCCAATGGTATTTTTGCCGGCACACCCGTGCCTGTCGGTGGTAAATATGGAATGGCTTCCAAGTCCCCGTTGACGGGTTTTATTGGTGATAGCCTTTCGGGTAGCTGGTTTTCTGTGGCCCTTAAGCGCACCGGTTGGGATGGTTTGGTCATTCATGGCGCCAGCGACAAGTGGATTACCATCTTCATTGATGACGAGCGGGTGCAATTCCGTGATGCGAAGAAACTGATGGGTTTGGGCACCTACGCCACGGAGGAAGCCATTCGCGAGGAGCTGGGTGATGATCAGGTGCGCTCAGCCACTATTGGCCCGGCGGGGGAGAACGGGGTGCTTTTTGCCAACGTGACGAATGATGGGCGTCAGGCAGGGCGCACAGGGCATGGCGCGGTATGGGCGTCTAAGAAAATCAAGGCGATTTCAGTGCGCGGAACGAAGGGTGTGGTGGTTGCCGATCCCGATACCTTGATGCAGATGTCCTTTGACATTTCCGAAACTTCGCAGGGACCCTATACGGTGAAGTACCGGATGTTGGGTACCGCGACCAATGTGCTAAACATGAACAAACTTGGCTTATTGCCCACGCGCAATTACCAGGAAGGCACTTTTGAGGATGCCGAGTTGGTGAGCGGCGAGTACCTTGAGGAACATTACAAGGTGAAGAAGATTGCGTGTGCGCAATGTCCTATCGCCTGTGAGCAGATGTCCGCAGCGCCGGATGGCCCCTATAAGGGAGCGATGACGGGAATTGAGTACGAGTGTCTTTTTGCCAATGGTCCCAATCTGGGCATCAATGACCTTCGCGCCGTCATCAAGATTATCCACACCTGCGACCAGGGTGGCATGGATGCTATGAGTAGTGGCGTCACGGTTTCCTGGGTGATGGAGACCTTCGAGCGTGGGATTTTCACCAAGGAGGATTTCAAGTGCGCTAAGTACCCAGAGGGTTTCGAGCCCAACTTCGGTAATGCGGAAGCCGCAGTGACGCTGATGGAGATGATTCGCGACCGGGAAGGCATCGGCGATTTGCTTTCCAGGGGAACGCGCCGTGCTAGCGCCATTGTGGATGCAGAACGTGGCACAGAGACCTATAAGTGGGCGATGAATAGCAAGGGTTTGGAAAACCCTGGCTATGATGCGCGCGGCTTGAAGACCTTTGCAGTAGGTCTTGCTGTGGGTACCCGGGGAGGGTGCCACAACCGCACGGCCGCTTATGACCCCGATATTCAGGGAGAGGTAGACCGCTTCTCGATTGATGATACTCGAGGGCGGGTGGCAGCCAGCACTGAGGAATATGCTGCGGTCTACGATACATTGCCGCTGTGCAAATTCATCCGCCGTTGCTTTACCGGAAAGGCGGACCGCGCTGGCGCCTGGCCCACTATTGCTAAACTCATCAACGCCACGACCGGTTGGAATTTCGGTTATGATGACGTAGAACTTATCGGTATTCGTGCGCATACCATTAAGAAGGCCTTCAATATCCGTGAGGGTTGGAAGCGTGCGGATGATGATCTGCCCTATCGCTGGAAGCATGATCCCATGACGAAGGGCGCCTCTGCCGGACATGTGGTGACGGACGAAGAACTGGAATATCTCAAAGACCTTTACTACGCGGCTAAAGGCTGGACCAATGAGGGGTTGATTCCCAAGGCGAAGCTTATCGAGCTGGGGATGGATGACGTCGCCGAGGCAATCGGTGTTTAGTTGATGGATTAGGAGCGACTAATGACAACTTCAACTTCAAAGTATAAATATATCACGTGCGATCCCGAGCTGTGTATCGGTTGTCAGTTGTGCGAGTATATCTGTTCTTATACAAAGACGGGCGAGTACAACACCTATCGCAGCCGCATTCGCACAATCCGGGCAGAGGAGATTCTTATCACCGCGGTAGCCTGTCGCACTTGTGAGAACGCACCTTGTGTGATTGCCTGCACTCGCGATGCCCTTACGCAGGATCCCGAGACCGGCATCATCCATGTCAACGCAGATCGCTGCGATGGTTGTGCCTGGTGTATCGAGGCTTGCGATTTTGGTGCGATTTCCATCAATCCGGAGACGAAACTGGCGGAGATTTGCGATCAGTGTGAGGACCTTGAAGATGGCCCGCAATGCGTCAAGTGGTGTCCAAAGGACGCTTTGGAACTCACAACCCCCGATCAACGCGCCCAACGTGCTCGCCGTAAGCTGGCGAAGGAAGATGTGCTAGGGATGTAGCGTGGGGGTGCGGGATAAAAAAAAGAGCTAACGAGAAAGGGCGAATGGGCGATAAGCGCATGGGCGCGGCGTTGCATTCGCCCTTTTGGGTGATAAGGAGCGCGATCTGTGGCTAAAACAACACGTGAAATAGACTACGAAAATGATCCGCCGCGCATTGGCGTCTACGTATGCCATTGCGGGTCGAATATTGCCAGCGTCATAACGCCTTCAGAAGTTGTAGATTATGCCAAGACCCTGCCCGGTGTAGTTGTTGCCAAAGAGCATCGTTATGCCTGCTCTGATCCGGGACAGAGTATGATTCAGCAAGATATCAAAGAGTACGGGTTGAATCGTGTGGTAGTGGCTGCGTGTAGCGTTGCCATGCACGAGCCGACTTTCAAAGCGTGTATCTCGGATGCGGGTCTTAATCCCTTTATGTTCCAAATGGCGAACATCCGGGAGCATTCCTCTTGGGTGCATTCGCACGAGAAGGCAGCGGCTACGGAAAAGGCCAAGGACCTTGTAGCGGCTGCGGTAGCGAAGGTGACGTATGTTCACCCGCTCGAGATGTTTGAGGTGCCGGTGACGCGCCGGGCATTGATTGTTGGGGGCGGCATCGCCGGTATCAGCGCAGCCCTTGATCTGGCAGATATGAATATCGAAACTTATCTGGTAGAGAAGTCGCCCACCATTGGCGGGCGGATGGCGCAGCTGGACAAGACTTTCCCCACCATGGATTGCTCCATCTGCATCGAGGCGCCGAAGATGGTGGATGTGGGCAAAAACCGCAACATTCATATCCTGAGTTATTCTGAAGTCAAAGAAGTCAACGGCTATATCGGCAACTTTAAGGTGAAGGTTGAGCGTAAACCACGCTATGTATTGGAGGATAAATGCACCGGTTGCGGTCTATGTGCTGAAGTTTGTCCTATTGATGTACCTAACATCTTTGAAGAGGGCTTGGGGCCGCGTAAAGCGATCTATGTGCCGATGGCACAGGCGGTGCCTTCCATCTATACGATTGATATGGATGCCTGCATCAAGTGCTTCAAGTGCGTGGATGCCTGTGGCGCCCTTAGCGCTATTGATTTTGCGCAGCAACCGGAGATCGTTGAGCTGGATATCGGCGCCATTATCATCGCTACGGGTTACGATACGTGGGACCCCTCGGAAATCGAGGAATATGGTTTTGGCGTTTATGAGAACGTGACGACGATGATGGAGATTGAGCGTTTGCACTGCGCGGGCGGTCCGACGGTGGGTGAATTTGTGCGCCCTTCTGATGGCAAAGTGCCCAAGAATCTGGCGCTGATTCAGTGTGTGGGTTCGCGCGACAAGCGTTATCATGAGTATTGCTCCGGCTTCTGTTGCATGTACACGATCAAGAATGCGATGCTGCTCAAATGGCTTTACCCGGATATGGATATCATTATCTTCCGTATTGATATTCGCACACCCGGAAAGACCTATGAGGAGTTCTATGAGCGTGCGCGTGAGGCGGGTATTCACTTCATCCAGGGACGGCCTTCAGAGATTGTGGAGGACCCGGTTACCAAGAATTTGGTCGTCCATGCGGAAAATATCGCCACTGGGCGCCATGTGGCGCTAGAGGTGGAGATGGTGGGTTTGGCAAATGCAGCCATCCCTTCCGAAGGTTCATTTGATTTAGGTCGCGTCTTGACGGTGCCGAACGATACTTACGGGTGGTTCATGGAATCCCATCCCAAGCTGAAGCCATTGGATACGCCCACGGAGGGCATCTATCTGGCAGGGGCGGCGCAAGGCCCCAAGGATATTCCCCAAAGCGTGAGTCAGGGTAGCGGCGCCGCGGGGCGCGCTTCGCGGGTACTGAATGCCGGGAAATGGGAGATTGATCCCATCATTGCTTATGTGGACCCCGAACGCTGTATCAACTCTCGCGGTGGCAAGTGTGATATCTGTTATCGCGTTTGTCCCTATGGCGCAGTCATTAACTTGCCGGGAACGGGGCAGCCTTCCAGTATTATCCCGGCGAAGTGCCACGGTTGTGGCACGTGTGTGGCAGAGTGTCCACAGAACGCGATTTCGCAGCACCACTTTTCTGACGGGCAGATTGTGGCGCAGTTGCACGCTTTGTTGGCGGAAAAACCGGAGGAGAAGGTGATTGCCTTCACTTGCCGCTGGTGCAGCGGAATGGGCGCCGATAACGCGGGGACGAGCCACTTTGAGTATCCCGCGAATACGCGGAACATTTTGGTGATGTGCGCCGGGCGTGTGGATGCAGATTTTGTCATGGAGGCTTTCCGGCTTGGAGCGGGCGCGGTGCTCGTTTCTGGTTGTCACCCGCAAGACTGTCACTATATTTCCGGACGCAATTTTGCCGATACTCGCATCACGCGGCTCTTTGCGCAACTGGAAAAACTGGGTATCTCGCCTGGGCGTTTCCGTCTGGAATCAGTCTCTGCGACAGAGGGCGCCAAGTGGGCACGTATCATGCGTGAGATGAGCGCTGTTGTGCAGGAGCTGGGACCGGAAGGCATACGCGCGGAGAATGAAAAGGCATTGCCCCAACTCACGAAGCGTCTGGCGCGAATGCGCGAGGTGCCTGAGGTCGGCTATCTCTTGCGTCTTGCGGACGGCGCAGCACTCAAAGATGTGGAAACCGGCGTGAAGCAAGCACGTGATAAGGGATTGGGTCAGACGGTGGGAGTGACGGAATGTCAGCTACCTGAAGCGACCGCTTGCGATACCTGCCAGCTTGCGGCAGCCTGCGCACCCGAAACCAAGCAGGCGAAAGGAGGCAAGTGATGGCAAACGTATTGAATCCCTTTGTTGCTGAGTTATCGGGTCGTCGCGGTGGAGATAAGGTGTTGCAGTGTTATCAGTGTGGCACCTGTTCTGGCTCTTGTCCGGTGATTGACGAGATGGAATATGGCCCGCGCCGCATTCTAAACATGATTCAAATGGGTGAAGAAGAGCGTGTGCTTTCCAGCAGGGATATGTGGTTCTGTGTCTCGTGTTACTCTTGCGCAAACCGTTGTCCCCGCGAGATTCCTATCACTGAGCTGATGGCGACGTTGCGTGAGATGGCGGTGGAGAAAGGCTATGCTGAGGACCTTGAGGCTGATTTTGGGCAATCGTTTGCCGAGACTTTCAAGCACTACGGGCGGCTTTTTGAGCCGGAGTTGATGCTCCGTTACTATCTGCGCACCTTTGATATCAAGGGTTTGCTGGGGATGATTCCCCTGGCGTTGCCAATGGTGTTGAAGGATAAACTGCCTTTCTTCCCGGAGAAGGTAAAGGAACCTTCACAGATGGCGGCGCTTTGTCCTGAGCCACATGCGGCACCACCAGAAGCCAAAGCGCGTCGGAAACAGCGCTGGCTTCCGTGGTTGGCAAGCGGCATTACCTTGCTCTTAGGTGCAGGCGTGAGCGGTATCTTTTGGCGTTCGACCTCGCGCCATTCAAAGGAGGCTCAGCGATGAAGTACGGTTATTATCCTGGATGCAGTCTGCTCTCCAGCGCCAAGGAATATGACATCTCGGTGCGGTTGAGTTTTGCGGAGTTGGGCATCGAGTTAGTGGAGTTGGAAGATTGGAATTGTTGTGGGGCGGTGCATGGTGAGGGGAAGGGTGTGATTGCGCTTCCTGCACGCAACCTGGCTTTGGCAGAAGCTCAAGGTCTGGATACCATTATCGCGCCATGCAGTGGCTGTTATCGTAACCTGCGTCGTGCGAGCCAGGCAGTCGAGAAAGACAAGGCGACGCGTGAGATGGTCAACGCGAGCCTGGCTGGCGGCTTGCAGCTCAAGGGAAACATCCGGGTGCTGCATCCGCTCTACGTGCTGCTGCAGGAGTATGGCTTAGAGCAGATCAAGAAGCGCATAACCCACCCGCTCAAGGGGATGAAGGTGGCTGCCTATTACGGCTGCATGTTGACCCGCCCAAAGGATGAATTTGATAGCCCCGAACATCCACACGGGCTGGATGATTTACTGGCGGTTTTGGGGGCGGAGCCAGTAGATTATCCCTTCAAGGCGAAATGTTGTGGCGGCGCATTGGCAATCTCGCACAGTGGGGTGACCGCAAATCTTACCGGTAAGGTGCTCGATTCGGCAAAGACGGCTGGTGCAGAGGCTGTGACTCTGGCATGCCCCATGTGTCATACGGCTCTGGATCTTTATCAGCACAAAGCCGAGCGCGCTGTTGGGCGGGAGTTAGACCTGCCCGTGCTGTACTTTACGCAGCTATTGGGTTTGGCTTTGGGGATCGAAGCCTCCCGTCTGGGTTTCAAGCGCCATATTGTCTCTCCGGCGCGGTTAGGGTTATAAGGAGCTCTATAATGCGACGTGGTGCTACAGTAAAAACTAAAACAGAGCAACGGATTGTCCTTGATCGCAAGATGGTCACCTTGCACCAAACGCAGACCTGGGATCTGGACCGTTGTGTGGGTTGCCAGATCGGTCCCCTTGTCTGCCCTAAGGATGCCATCAGCCATGTGCCGGCAGTTTTGGAAAATGGGCGGTTGAAGCAAAGGGCTTCAGTGGATATTGATCCCGAGAAATGCGTTTTTTGCGGCATGTGCAGTGTCATGTGTCCGACAAATGCCATTACCATGTTGGTCAATGGCAAAGAAGAAGCTCCGGTACAGAAATATGAAGCCTTCCCTTTGTTGATTGAATCCAACAAATTCAATCGTGATGCCTTTGATATGAGCCGTAGGGATTTTGTGATTGAGAACTGCCCCACAGATGTGATTAGCTACGATGCAAAGGCGGATACGCTTAAGGTGGATCAGAAGTATTGCATTCGGTGCCGGCAGTGTGAGGTCGCGAGCGATGGCGCCTTTACGGTGGTGCAACCGTGGCAGGGTAGCGTGACGCTGCGGCGAGAGTTGTGCGTGGAGGGTTGTCTCGCCTGTGCCGATATCTGTCCCACGCGTGCGTTACACGTTGACGAGAATGGGGCCCTGGCATTGGCGGATTATTATTGTATCAAGTGTGGCGCCTGTATGCAGGTTTGCCCGATTAAGGCTGAGGTGGAGCCTTATGAGGTGTCTTTCGAGTATGCGGGTACAACGTATACTCGCGAGCATGAGCGTATCACCAATCTTGATCAATTGCCCATTGTGGTCGAACGCTGGCGTGTTGGTCATACCGAAGTTCAGAGCGGCGCCTGGGTTGCGGCGTTGATTCGCCTGGCAGATGATAAGGCTGGCGAGACGGAGATTGATCGCAAACGTGCGCTTAGGCGACGGGATTTACTCACTGCACTTAAGGGTGGGCGTTCACTGCTAGATAAGTAAGCCTTGTGGTTGGCTCGGAATGATTTCCTGATTTGAGTAATTTCTCGCGGCGGGGGCCTCACCCGCCGCGAGAAATTATTCCTTCGCTCAAGTTTACCTCCGGCATGAAATACCCTCGCGCGGAAGGGTGCGTTTCAGTTTTGGGGCAAAAGCAAGACGACTATCATGCAAACGCCTTCCCTTTGATTGATTTTTGGCGGTGGGGCTTTGCCCCATCACAAAAATCAATTTTTCACTGCGTCCCGTAGGGACGCCTGAGATTTTCGCCCCATTTTGAAACGCACCCGCGCGGAATTCTTATTTGTCCTTCCACTCAAACAGCTCTATAATCCGCCTTATGCTTGAGCAATATGGTTTTGTGGTGATTTTTTTCTTACTAACGGCAGTTTTTGCTGTGGCGCCGGTAGTTCTGGCGTGGATTCTCAGCCCCAAAAAATCCAGCTCGCGCAAGCGTGAGACTTACGAAAGCGGTCTCCGCACTTTTGGCAAGACCTGGATCGAATTCAAGCCTCAATATTATCTGTATGCGTTGGCGTATGTCGTCTTTGGGGTTGAGTCGGTACTGCTGTTACCCTGGGCTATCGCGTATGTTTTTCTGCCCTTCTATGCTGTAGTTGAAGCCACCCTCTTCTTATTGCTTTTGGGTTTTGGCCTGGTATATGTCTGGAAGAAGGGTTGGCTTCACTGGATGTAACCCGATTTTCAGTGTAAGCCGTCAGTGTTATCGGTTGATGCTATGCCTATCTACCTTCGTTATGCCCTGAATAGCTTGATCTTGCTGGCAACCCCGTTTGTCTCGGTGCTGATCCTCATTTGGGTGGCTCGCAAGGTCATTGCCCGAATGCAGGACCGCCTTGGTCCTAATAACTCGGGGACTTGGGCTGGTCCGTATGCATTGTTCCAAACGCTCGCGGATGCTATCAAAATTCTCACCAAAGAGTTGATCATTCCTGAAGGCGCTGACCTGTGGGTCTTCCTGGCAGCGCCAGCAGTGGTTTTGGGTTCGGCATTGCTGGTGTGGCTGGTCATTCCCTTCGGCCCCACCTTGCAGGGAATGGATCCCGATATTGGCATTTTCTATGTGGTTGTGATTACGCCGTTTGCGCTTTTTGCCATGATTATGGCTGGATGGAGTTCTCGCAACAAATACGCTGCTTTGGGGACTTTTCGGGCTGTGGCGCAGATTATCAGCTATGAGATTCCTCAATTCCTCTCGTTGTTAATTCCTATTATGCTGACCGGGTCGCTTTCATTGCAGCATCTTGTCCTGGCGCAACAGTTGCCATTTGCATTAGTGTTGCCCATCCCGGCATTGATTTATTTCCTGGCGATGACAGCAGAAGTGGGACGGTTGCCGTTCGAGCAGGCCGAGGCGGACGCTGAGATCGTTGCTGGGTACTTTACTGAGTACAGCGGGATGATGTTTGGGTCTTTTTATCTGGCGGAATTTATCAATAACTTCTCAGTTTCCTTGATCTTTGCGACGCTCTTTCTTGGCGGTTGGCGCGGGCCTTGGGTGATGGAAGTTCCTCTTTTGGGACCAGTCTGGCTTCTGCTAAAAGGATTTTTGGTTTTTCTGGTGTTGATGTTGTTTTGGGGTGCTATGCCACGACTCCGCATTGACCAGATCCTGAATATCAATTGGAAATTCTTGACCCCCCTGGCGTTGGTGATGCTCATCGTGGTGGCATGGGTCAATCGGCTTGCCTTCGACCAGGGTGCCACGACTCTCGTGGCACGGGCACCCTGGCTGTTTGCGGCAAACCTTGTGGTTGGATTAGTGACTATTGGCTTGTTGAAGTTGAGTTCGCAGCGCGCACAGCGTCGCAGGGATGCACAGAGTTTTGAGCTGCTGCGTGAGTGACGTGCTTATGGGGTTTGATGTGAGTTTTGGATTTGAGCAAATTGCCTTTTTACTTACAGCAGCATTGACATTGGCTGCTGCACTGGCGATGGTATTCTCGCGCCAGGTCTTCCACGCGATATTGCTGATGATTGCGGTTTTCGTCGGGGTGGCGACGTTTTATGTTCTGTTGGGCGTTTCTTTCATGGCGGGAATGCAATTGTTTATCTATGTGGGAGGTGTATCGGTACTGGCGGTTATTGCCATTATGGTGACCCGTGGTTTCATGGGGAGTGACCGCCCGCGCCCCGCTCGCACCACTTATGGGGCGGCTATTGTTGCCGGAAGTGTTTTCATTGGGTTGGCCTGGCTGATTCTGCGCGTGCCCTGGCCCACGGTTCCGCTTGTGGCTGCTTCGGAGAATGACCTTGCGCTATTGGGACAGGTGCTGGTATCTCGGGCGGGATTTGTGGTTCCTTTCGAATTGTCTTCACTCTTGCTTTTTGTTGTGTTGTTAGGGGCGCTTTACATTGCCCGGGAGCGTTGAAATGGTGCCTCTTTCGTGGTATTTGCTTTTAGCGGCTGCCTTGTTTTCTATCGGCTTGTATGGCATTCTGGCACGGCGCAATTTAGTGATGATTTTAATGTCCCTGGAGCTGCTTCTGAATGCCGTCAATATCAATTTGATCGCTTTCTCGCGCTATCTGGAAGAGGGGCAGACAATCGGCCGCGTCTTCGCCCTTTTTGTCTATGTGATTGCCGCCGCCGAAACTGCATTGGGTCTTGCGATTATGATTGCCGTCTGGCGCACGCACCAAACGGTGGCTGTTGACGAAATTGACGCATTGAAGGGTTGAGTTGATGTCTGGGAATCTAGCCTGGTTAATTCCTGTATTTCCCATGCTCGCGTTTGCTGCGATTCTGTTGTTCACGCAGCGTTACACGCGATTGAGCCATTGGCTGGCGCTTGGGGGCATTGGCCTGGCATTTATTGTGGCGCAGCTTGTTTTTTGGGCCGCGGTGTTTGGCGCCCTGGATATTTCGAGTCTAAGAGCATTGCCCTGGCTTGTGATTGGCGGCGCAACAGATGCTTTGGGGGTTTGGCTTGACCCGCCGGCGTTGATCATGCTGTTTATGGTGCCGCTGGTCTGTCTGATGATTTTCATCTACAGTACAGGCTATATGCGTGGTGATTCGCGTTACGGGCGTTTCTTTGCCTATATCTCCCTTTTTGCTGCTGCCATGCTGGGACTGGTGCTTTTTGATAACTTGCTGGCATTTTTCGTTTGCTGGGAATTGATGGGCTTGTGTTCCTATCTCCTCATTGGCTTCTGGCATGAGCGACCAACCGCCGCCGCTGCGGGACTCAAAGCTTTTCTGGTGACCAAGGTGGGCGATTTGTTCTTCTTCCTTGGCTTAATGGTGCTCTATGCAACTACCGGGTCGCTGGCATATCGCGATCTTTTTACGCCCGAGGTGTTGGCGCTATTGGCTCAGCCCGGCTACCTGGGTTTGCCTGTGACGCCGGCATTTGTGGTTGCCCTATTGTTATTTGGTGGCACGGTCGGGAAAAGCGCTCAGTTCCCCTTACACGTCTGGCTCCCGGATGCCATGGCTGGGCCTACGCCGGTTTCTGCTCTGATTCATGCGGCAACTATGGTTTCTGCTGGTGTTTTCCTGCTGGTGCGGGTATTCCCTTTGCTGGTGGTCGCGGGATTGCCATTGCCGGCGATTGCCTATATTGGCGCCTTTACCGCATTATTAGGCGCAGTTGTGGCGCTTGGGCAAGACGATATCAAACGGGTGCTTGCTTTTTCCACGATGAGTCAGCTGGGATACATGGTGGCGGCTTTAGGGATGGGGGCCTATGTGGCAGCTTTCTTTCACCTGTTTACTCACGCCTTCTTCAAGGCGTTGCTCTTTCTCGGCGCAGGCTCGGTAATCCATGGAATGGAGCATGGCTATCACCATAGCGGCTCTGAGGCGGCATTCGATCCCAATGACTTGCTCGTGATGGGCGGTTTACGCCGCACCATGCCGCGCACCTTTGCGACGTTTCTCATCGGAGGACTTTCTTTAGCGGGTTTCCCTCTGTTTACGGCAGGATTTTGGTCGAAGGATGAAATCCTGGCGCAGGCTTTCGGGCGAAATCCGCTCATTTTCTGGGTGTTGGCTGCTGCTGCCTTGCTTACGGCTTTTTATACTGCGCGGCAGATATGCCTTGTGTTCTTGGGTTCACCCCGTTCTGAGCCTGCCGTGCATGCTCGGGAAAGTAACCGTGCCATGACCACGCCGTTGTGGATTTTGGCAGGCTTCGCGATAGTGCTGGGGTGGCTGGGAATTCCGGAGCATTTCCCCGTGCTTGGGGGCATTATCCCCAACTGGTTTGATGAATTTGTCATGGCTTCCCCATCACTGCTCGTAGAACCTTTGCACTCTCCACATGCTCTTCACGCGTGGCAACCGTTAGCAACGGGGGGGGGCGCCTGTTTGCTTGGGCTTGGCCTGGGGTGGGTGGTCTATGGCTGGCGTCCGCCGGCGGTGGGCGCGCCTGATCGAATTGCTACCGGGATGCGACGCCTTCATCTGGGCTGGTTCTATCGGGCATTGCAAGAGCGTCTCTACTTCGATTGGCTCTATCAACGAACCATCGTTTGGGGGGCTGTGGCTTTGGCGGGGCTTACGGCGCGCTTTGACGACGCTGTCCCTGATGGCATTGTACGGGGTGTGGCGGCTTCGGTGCGTGCTCTGGCTGCGTTTGCTGCGGGGTTTGATGAAAAGGTTGTGGACGCGTTCGTGAATTTTTGGGCGACCCTGGCCCGCTGGGTGGCGCGTGGTCTCAACTGGTTCGATTTGCACCTGGTGGACCCGGTGATCAACTTCGCTGGTTGGCTGGGGCAGTTAGGCCCTTGGGCAACCGGCTCTGTGGAACCGGAGGTGCCCGATGCCCCAGTCGGTCCGATTCCACGCCTGCTGGTACGTGTTGGGGGCGCCTTGAGCGCTTTGCAGTCAGGTGAGGTACAGGATTATCTGGGATTTGCTTTCTTCGTAGCTATTGCATTGACTGTCGCCTTCCTGCTGTGAGGGCGTGTTTTGAAGGATCGGTTCCCGGCCCTACATTTTTATACTTGCTGGTAAGTTCTTTGATAGAGGTTAGGTTATGCAATTTCCAATTCTCAGCGCTATTTTGATCACGCCTTTGTTGGGGGCGTTGTTGATACTGGTGATTCCTCGTGAGGATGCGCGAACGATCCGCCGTGTGGGTGTTGCCTTTGCGGTGATTAGCCTGGTGCTGGCAACGGTGCTTTGGGTCTGTGTGGAACAGCTGGGTCCAGACACGTTGCGGTTGATTGAGCGTTACCCTTGGATTGCGTCTTTTGATATCTGGTATCATGTCGGCGTTGATGGCTTCAGTACACCTTTGGTCTGGTTAACGGCCTTCTTGATGACGTTAGCCCTTTTCTATTCCGCTTATGTTATCGAGGACCGGGTAAAAGAATACTTTTTCCTCTTTTTGTTGCTCGAAACTGGCTTGATCGGCGTCTTCCTGGCATTGGATTTGGTGTTGTTCTACGTCTTCTGGGAAATTGGCCTGGTGCCGATGTTCCTGATTATTGGCATTTGGGGGGGCAAGCGGCGCGATTATGCCGCGATTAAATTCTTCCTGTACACCCTCGCGGGCAGCGTGTTTGCGCTGCTGGCAATCATCGCGATCTATTTCAATACGGGCACTTTCGATATTGTTGAGCTGGCGCGCTTGAGGCCTTTCGCCGATAACTGGCTATGGGCGAACCTCGCTTTCTGGGGGTTGTGGCTTGCCTTTGCCATCAAGATTCCTGTTTTTCCGCTGCATACCTGGTTGCCTGACGCGCACACTGAAGCGCCTACGGCGGGTAGTGTGATGTTGGCTGGGGTGTTGCTCAAGCTTGGCGCCTACGGCATGTTACGGATTGGCTTGCCGATGTTCCCCCAGGTGTTTCGCTACTATGTGCTCGACATTCCCATCCTGCCCATTCTTGCATTGTTCAGCATCGTCTACGGAGCATTGGTTTGCCTGGCGCAATGGGATTTCAAGCGCTTGATTGCCTATTCTTCTGTGGCGCACATGGGCTACTTCACGCTGGGGTTGTGTGCGGCAGCGGTCAGCGATTCTGGAACGCAGATGGCTGCGGCAGCGGCGCTAAATGGCGCCGCCTGGCAACTGTTCTCGCATGGAATTATCACTGGTGGAATGTTCTTTCTGGTTGGGATGTTATATGAGCGGACACACACCCGCGATTTACGGGCCTTTGGCGGGTTTTCGGGGCAGATGCCGGTCTACTACGGTTTAACTCTGGTGTTTGCATTGGCTTCCTTGGGACTGCCGGGACTTGCGGGTTTCTGGAGTGAGCTATTTGTCTTCCGTGGCACGGCGCAGTTGTTACCGTTGGCAGCCTACATCGGCGTGTTGGGAATGGTTTTCACGGCAGCGTATATTCTGTGGAAGGTGATCCAGCATGTTTTCCTGGGCACGTTTGACGCCATTCGCTGGGGCACACTCACCGACCTGAAGTGGTGGGAACAGGTTGCAGTGGCGCCGTTGCTGGTGTTGACTGTTGTGTTGGGGCTTTATCCTGGGCCATTATTGGCGACCTTTGATTCGGCTGTGACGGCACTGCTGCACGTTTTACCCTGAAGGGAGCCTCATGCTGGATCCGATTTCGGTGTTTCGCGTCTTTGCTTCCGAGCTGGTGCTGCTGTTCACCGCTTTGTTGGTGTTATTGGGCGATCTGATTTTTCGCCCACGCGGTCGGCATTACTGCACCGGGTTTGCCGTAGGTGGCTTAATCCTGGCTTCCCTGTTTGCTATTGTATTCCGTGTTCCTGATGATACCTCCTTCGTGCCTGCGGGCCTCACAATTGATGCCTTTGCCCTGGTTGCCAAGCTATTGGGTTTCTCCTTCATTGCTATGCTGGCACTTCTGGCAGATTCGGATGATTGTTGCCGGTCGCCATCCACAGCGCTGTATTGTGCTTTGCTTCTTATTGCGGCTCTTGTGATTTCTATTCTTGGCGCCGCCTCTGACCTGATACTCATACTTTTGGCGCTAGATTTTTTGGGCGTGATTGCCTATATCATGACCAGTTACGACCGTGTAAACCCCAGGGCTTCAGAAGCGGCGCTTAAGTATCTACTTTATGGCAGCACGCTCTCCGCACTGATGCTCTTCGGTTTTTCCTGGCTTTACGGCGTCTCGACGACGACGGACCTGGTTGGATTGGGCGCTTTCCTTGATCGGGGGACGACATCATCGGCGCTATCGCTGCGCGCGGCAGAGCTCGATTACGTGGTGCTGCCAGCGTTGATTATGGCCGGTGCGGGTTTAGCGATGAAACTTGCGGCAGCGCCTTTCCACCAGTGGGCGCCGGATACCTATCAAGGAGCGCCGGCGTGCTCTGCTGCTTTCATCGCTGTTGTGCCGAAACTTGGTGGGTTGATTGCCCTGGTGCGTTTCACCCTCGTGGCGATCCCGGCTGCTTCCTCGGAGCATGGCGGCGATTGGCAGGCTCTGCTGGTGGCGTTAGCAGTGGTGACGATGATTGTGGGGAGTTTGGCTGCTCTGTTGCAGCAGGACATCAAACGGTTATTGGCTTATTCGGGGGTTGCCCAAGTGGGATATATGGTGATCGGTGTGGTCACGCAATCCTCTACAGGCCTGGCAGCGTTGTTATTCTATCTCTTAGTCTATGCGCTGGCCACTACTGGCATCTTTGCCGCGATTATTGCAGTAACGGGAAAATTGACACCTGTTTCGACCGAGATTTCGACATTCTCGGGATTGCATAAACGTGCGCCGTGGCTTGCCTTTGCTGTATTGGTAGGATTGTTGGGGCTTATCGGTTTGCCACTCACGGGTGGCTTTATTGGTAAATTTTGGCTGTTTGTCGCTGCGCTTGAAAAGGGTTTCCCCTGGCTTACCGTAGTGGCTGTGCTTAGTAGCATCGTTTCTATCGCTTATTACTGGAAAATCATTCGCGCAATGTATTTTCTGCCAGTGTATACTGATGCGGCGTTGCACATGCCGACCTGGCTCTCGGTGGCAGTGGGTATTTGTGCCATTCTCGTGATCTTGTTGGGTTTGTTCCCGAATGGTGTGCTTGCGTTTTTCCGCCTGGCGGCTATTGATTTTAGATTCTAAACGTCAATTGGAGAGAGCGACAAATGCGTTTCAGTGAATTGCTGCCTCTGATCCCGGGGGTATCAGGGCGTACGGATGTAGATGCCGATGTTATGAGCGTTACGGCAGATTCCCGACGCGTCGTCCCTGGTAGTATTTTTGTCGCCATCCCGGGTCTCACCCGCGATGGACACGATTTTGTTCCGCAGGCTTTGGCGGCTGGTGCGGCTGCCATTGTCGGTGAGCGCCAACCTGCTGATCTGCTTTTACCGCCTGGGACGCCTTATGGGCTGGTCGCGAATGCGGCCCAGGCTTTTGGGTGGTTGGTTTCCGGGCTGTTGGGGTTCCCTTCACGTAAGCTGACGCTGATTGGCGTTACCGGCACAGATGGGAAAACGACGACCACCAATTTGATTTACATGATCCTGCGTGCCGCGGGTCATAATTCCGGAATGATTAGCACGGTGAATGCGCAGATTGGCGCACGCAGCCTGGACACGGGGCTGCATACCACGACGCCGCCGGCTGATGAGATTCAGAGCTATCTTGCGGAGATGGTGGTTGCTGATGCCTCTCACGCTGTGGTTGAAGCCACTTCGCATGGGCTGGCTCAGCACCGCTTGGCGGGATGTGATTTCGATGTGGCCGTGGTGACCAACATCACCCATGAGCACCTGGATTACCATGGTACGTGGGAAGCTTACCGCGAGGCGAAGGCGAGCCTGTTCCGAGGACTTTATTCTTCCTATCGCAAGCCCGATGCGCCCAAAATCTCGGTGCTTAATGCTGATGACCGTGGCTCGTATGCTTATCTCCGCCATATTCCGGCAGATTGGCAGGTGGTCTATGGCCTCGATGCTGAAGAAGCCGACGTGACCGCAGTGGATATCTGTCATACACCTGCGGGGTTGAAGTTTGCGGTGCTAAGCCCATGGGGGCGGGTTGAGGTCAATTCAAATTTGGTTGGCGCTTTTAATGTGAGCAATATCCTGGCTGCAACAACCGTAGGATTGGCCCTGGATGTTTCTCCTGCGCAAGTGTCTGCGGGCATTGCTGCTTTCAAGGGTGTTCCTGGTCGCATGGAACGTATGGATGCGGGGCAGGATTTTATGGCGATTGTGGACTTTGCGCATACGCCGAACGCGCTTCTGCGTGCCCTGGAGGCGGCGCGAGGGTTAGTGAAGGGGCAGGGACGTGTGATAGTGGCTTTTGGCTGTGCGGGATTGCGTGACCGTGAAAAACGGCGCTTGATGGGCGAGGTTTCCGCTGCGGGGGCCGATATCACCGTCATCACGGCCGAGGATCCTCGCACGGAGTCATTGGACGCGATTATGGCGGAAACCGCACATGCTTTGGAACTCGCCGGCAAGGTTGAGGGACGGGATTTCTTCCGTGTTCCAGACCGGGGTAAGGCATTGCTCCATGCCGTTTCCCTGGCGCGCTCCGGTGATTTGGTGATAGCCTGCGGAAAGGGCCACGAGCAAAGCATGTGCTTTGGCGAGGTTGAATATCCTTGGGATGACCGCGATGCGATGCGTAAGGCGTTGCAGGGTGATTTTCTGGCGACCTTGCCCACGGCAACTCTTTGAGGCGAAGTGAGTAGAGCACTTTACGGTCATGTGCGGGCGCAAGCTCTGAGCGAGTGTTTATGCGACTAGCCCTGGTCCACGACTGGCTTAATCAGTTTGGGGGTGCTGAACGGGTTTTAGAGGATCTGCATCAGTTTTTCCCCTCCGCACCAGTTTACACCAGCATCTATTGGCCCGACAAGATGCCCCAGTCTTATCGCGAATGGGATATTCGTACGACCTGGATGAATCGCCTGCCGGGAGTACACCGGCATCATCAATGGTATTTTCCACTTTACGCCTTGGCTTTTGCTCGTATGAATCTGGCGTCTGCTGGCTATGATGCGGTTTTGAGCAATAAGAGTGGCTTCTGCCATGGCATTCGAGCGGGTGAAATGCCACATCTCTGTTACTGTCTTGCGCCAACGCGTTATGTTTGGGAGTATGACTCCTATGCTGCACGCGAGAATTTGCCGCCGTGGTTGCGCCTGGCGCTCAAGCCGGTAGTGGGCGCGTTGCGACGTTGGGATTATGCAGCCGCACAGCGACCGAATACGCACTTTGTCGCCATTTCCACTGAAATTCAGGAGCGCATTCGCCGCTATTATCACCGTGAATCTGAGATCATTTTTCCGCCCGTGGATGTGAAGCGTTATTCTGTGCTCAATCATCCGGGGGACTATTACCTCATTGTATCGCGGTTGATTCCTTATAAGCGTATTGACCTGGCCGTGCGTGCCTTCACGGCACTAGGGTTGCCATTGCGCATTGCCGGCAGCGGGCGGGACCGCGCTGCTCTGGAGGCTATTGCCGGGCCAAATGTGGAGTTCCTTGGCTATGTGCCCGATGCAGATTTGTGCCTGTTATTGGCGCAGTGCAAAGCCTTTGTGTTTCCTGGTAGGGAAGATTTCGGCATCGCCCCACTCGAGGCGCAGGCGGCTGGACGCCCGGTTATCGCCTTTGGCGCAGGCGGCGCACTTGATACGATTATTGAAGGTGAGACGGGTGCCTTCTTCCGTGAGCAAACGGTGGAAGCTTTGATTGCGGCTGTCACGGCATTCGACGCGGCGGCTGTAGACCCAAGTGCCTGCCGGTCTAATGCTGAACGCTTCTCTGTGGAGCGCTTTCAGGAAGAGATTATTGCGGCGTTACACTCTCTTGGTGTAGTATCAGGGTAGGAGTCCTACCAGGGGTAGGATTGCACTTCCCATTCGGGGCGATATGTCCACCAGGGCAGGGTTCCATAAGAGGCCATAACTTCTTCCTCGCCATAAAGCTCAAGCATACATTGGTACCAACTTAGCCCCTCGGTTTTCTGGAAGTGCCACCATTCGATATCGAACCATGAAGTGCGCCAACCAGAAAGTGCGTTGCGGCGCTCCCAACCATAGTCCGCAGCCAGGGTAGTGAAATCCACAAAATACCCGGTTGGAACATCGCTTTTGAGTTCTCCCCCCTGAACTGCGGCAAGCCCACCTTTGGATCGCGCGGATAGATCCCAGGGGCGGTCGCGTAGGGGTTCTCCCAGGCTACCATCCTGGTGTGCAGCTTTGATGTAGACCCGCCAATAAGTAACGCCGCCGATATCTTCCCTAACCAACTCGATTTGCCCGTTGCTCAAGAAGCCCTGGTTTATATCAACCGCGCGCCCGCATACGTGCCAGGAAATGCGGCCCTGTCCTGGGCGCGGCGTGTGGTTCATCGTGCGCCAGGAGTCTCCCAGGATGCTCAAGTAATCCCAACCAGTTTCCTCTTGTACGCGCTGCCGCAGCGCATTAAAACTATCGTTGACGCGGTCACTTAGTTTCTCGACGTTATCGCCGTTGTTTACATCTGGAAGCCCTACCAAATCGTAGGTGCTCGGTTCTGCTTCGGTGTTGAGGAGCAGTTCCGTGTACAGTGGCGACCCTTGTTGCGCCATGCGCACTGCCAGCTGTTGTGAGAGTTCTGTCGGAATAGCATGCCGGCTCCAGCTCGGGCTGGACATCCAATCGGTCGAGCTATACCCCTCTTGTGCCAATGCCCAACCGGCAATGTTAGCGGCAACCAGATACGAGGTGTCACTGCGCCGGTAGATGAGAGCCAGCGCACCCCCATCGGGTGACCAGGTCGGCTGTCCGCCAGTACCAAAGAGCATTGGGCGTAATTCGCCCGTTGAAATCGCCGTGGTATCAAAAGGTAAAATGCGGGTCTCTTCATTTCCCAGTGTGCCGGCTGAATACGCCAAAAAGGCGCCATCGGGCGCCCAGGCGGCGAAATCTTCTTGCTGCTCTAGCGAATTGTTAAGGTTGAGCACTTCACCTGTATCGAGTGAGATAACGTGAATATCCTTGCTACCATCGCGCAAAGAAGTGAAGGCAATGTGGCGTCCATTTGGCGACCAGGCAGGCGAAAAATCGGGCGCGGGATGATTGGTGAGCTGGTATTTTTCTTCGCCATTGACGTTAATAACGTAGATATCAAAGTCTTCGCCATTGTACACTTCATAGGCAAGCCATTGGCTATCTGGGGACCATGTGGGACGCGCCTCAAACAGGGTATCGCGGGTGAGCCGGAGCACAGTGCCCGTTTGCATATCCATGAGATAGATATCCCAGCTGTGGGAGCGTTGTGACGCAAATGCCAACCAGCGACCGTCCGGTGACCAGGCCGGGTCGCGATCAGCGGCTGGGTCATAGGTAAGACGGAGCAGCTGACCATCATTTTGTGAGAGCAGGTAGATATCGCTATTGCCATTATGGCGCATGGTAAAGGCCAGTGTGCCGCCACTACCTACTGGGGTGGGGCTTGGTTCGGCAGAGATTGGTGCTCCGGGGGTGGGGGTCGCGACAATAATTTGTATCTCGCCTGGCAGCGACAACGTGGTTTTGGGCAGAGTTGCCCATCGTATCAGGACGCCCATAATGACAAAGAGGCAAACCCAGAACAAAACCGGCAGCTGTACCACCCGTGGGCGGAAGAGCGCTTTAATCCAGCGGACGAGCACAAAGTCCTTTGGTTGTTTCATGGTATGAAAGATAGTCGTTTTGGAGTGAATGTCAAGTCGTTCTTACGACGGGCATTTACGGCGGCAGGTCGAATGTTACCCTAGATTGTAATAAGTTAGTAGCAGGCGCTCGAAAAGGCTCGGGGGCAAGAAGGGTTTTACGCGCGCGGCAAGCCTTTGAGGGAAAGGTCCTACAAGATAGCGTATCCCCGGTTTGCGGGCAGCGACAATTTTAACTACGGTGCGAGCTACTTTCTCCGGTGAATGCCCGTGGCGCTCATCGGTTTCGATTTTCATGAGCGCCCGGTGGTAGCGTGTGGCATAGGGCGAATCTGGATTGGCGGCAGCTGCGGCGTGTAGCCGGTTGACGGTGAATGCTGTGCTCACATCGCCTGGTTCGACCAACACGACGTGAATGCCTGAGCCTGTGAGCTCCAGGCGCAGTGATTCTGTGAAACCCTCGACGGCGTACTTGCTGGCGCTATAGGGCGCCTGGTAGGGCAGTCCCATCAAGCCGCCGATTGAGCTCATGTTGATGATAAGGCCCATCCTCTGCTCACGCATGATGGGTAAAACCGTGCGGCATACCCGCACAACGCCAAAGAAGTTCACATCGAAAAGCGATTGGGCTTCGTCAAGCGTTGTGTCTTCCACTGCGCCGCCAAAGCCTTTGCCGCTGTTGTTCAAGACGCAGTCGAGCCGACCTTCATGCTCCATAATTGTTTGGATGGCGGCATTCACTGACGCCTCTTGGGTCACGTCCATGCGTAGGGGTGTAAATGCGGTAGCTGTGTGGAAGGCCTGACGGCTAGTGCCGTAGACCCGGTGACCCAGCGCGGCAAGGTCTGTCGCGCAAGCGTGTCCTATTCCAGAAGATGCGCCGGTAACGAGAATCACTTTTGCGTGGGGTGCATTCATGGCTCTCGATATTCCTTTAGGCGGTTACGGATATGTTGTAGATTCATCTTTGCCCCCGGATTCTTGTGGCGAAATAGTACGCTATCAGTATATGGGAGGTCGTTGGGCTGTCAACGTTAGTTTTTTTCTAGAGCGGCAATAGTGGCTAGACTAACGAGCATGTGGGCGATGCAAGAACACAAAGAGGTAGCTTTTTTGTGATTTTT
>JAFGFB010000277.1 GCA_016931315.1 Anaerolineae bacterium | reverse complement strand
TGGCAACGTTTCTCTGCGATTGAGACGCTGGCAATGGCCTACGGGCTGGTGGTCATCATGCCCTCAGCCGGGCGGAGTTTCTACACCGACCAGCCCAACGGACAGCGCTATTTCACCTACTTGACTGAGGAACTGCCACAGTATCTTGCTGATGTCTTTGCGCTGGCGCCCAGTCGTGAGGATACCTTCATTGCCGGGAATTCGATGGGCGGGTATGGCGCTTTCAAAGCTGCGTTTTTGCGCCCCGAGCTCTATGCGGCAGCGGCGAGCTTTTCGGGTGTGCTCTCACTGGAATTCCTTCGCACTCACCCCCAGGATCCGCGCCGCGACGAATTTGCCTTACTCTTCGGCGACCTGGATCGTCTTTCAGGTGGCCCTCACGATCCGGCGACCTGGCTGCAACGGGCAGCTCAAAACCCGTCCGCGTTGCCGCATTTGACCATCGCTGTCGGTCGTCAGGAAGATTTCTATCCGTTGAGTGGCTTGTTCCATACGGCTTGCCAGGCGTTGGGGGTGCGCTCCGAATACCACGAAGAAGATGGTCAGCACAATTGGTTTCTCTGGGACCGGCAGATCCGCAGATTTCTGGAAATGCTTATGGGGCCGGTTCCTAAGGAATAGGAGGCTGCCGTGGAAACCTTGTTGGTCTTTGATTACTTTATAAGCCACGAGCAAGAGGGCCTGTATCTGACAGTTCCCTTTACCGTCTCGCCTGATGTGGAGTCGCTTGAACTTACCTATCGTTATGGTCGTCACGATAGGAATGAGGTGGATCTGCCACAGGGCGTTTTCACCTCTCGCCCTGAAATCAACATCATTGATCTGGGCTTGATTGCTCCCGATGGGACGCAGGTGGGCGCCTCTGGCTCTGACAAAACCAACATCTACGTCAGTGAAGCTCGGGCGACCCCTGGTTATCGCCCCACACCGCTGGTTCCCGGCGAATGGCGTATCCTGGTGGGGGCGTACAAGGTCGCGCCAGAGGGGGTACGGATCTTCTATGAGATCACCCTTAAGGACAAGTGTAGGCGCTTGTTGAAAGGCGATCTGCACGTCCACACTTTGGCTTCGGATGGCGTGCTCACTGTAACAGAACTCGGTCAGCACGCCGTGCGTCATGGTTTGGAATTCCTGGCCATCACTGATCACAATCAGATGGCGCGGGCGGACGCCTTGCCGTCCATTCCTGGTCTGACGCTGATTCCGGGGATTGAGTGGACGCATTTCAAGGGGCATGCAACCTTCTCGGGTGTGGATCAACCCTACGACGGACCTCTTGCGGCGAACACGCCCGATGAGGTGACGACGCGCTTTGAGAGCGCTCGTGCCCGAGGGGCACTGATTACTATTGCTCACCCCTTCGATGAGACATGTCCATTCCATTTCGATATGCACGCCCTTCCCTTCGATTGCCTCGAGATCTGGAATGGCCCGATGCGGGTGTCCAACCTGCAAGCGCTGGGATATTGGCACAGTCTACTCGTGGCTGGGAAGAAGATCCCGGTATGTGGCGGCAGCGATTATCATCGCAGTCAACTCTTCCTCTTCCCTGGCGGCCCAACGACATGCGTGTATGCCATGTCAGCAGGCGCGTCGGACATTCTCGCGGCAGTGCGTTGCGGGCATGCCTACATTAGCTATGCTCCCGATGGCCCGGCACTGGAGGCTCATGCCGGCGAGGCCATCCTGGGCGACACTGTGCCTTTCTCGTCCACGACGGATCTGGAGTTGGAGGTGAGCGGCCTGAGCGCGGGCGACGTGCTCCAGGTCGTCACGGCTCAGGGTAGCACGCCATTGCTCAAGGCCGAAACGCGGGGTGATTTCCGTGGCGTTTACACGATGACTGCCCCCGGATTCGCCCGCATCGAGATTCTGCGTGAATTCATTCCCGGTGTGCCCATGCTCCCGGCGTTGATTTCGAATCCTGTCTATTTTGATGATCTGTGATTTGCCGGGAGAGGGTGCGCTCATTATGCCCAACCCAAACTTGCGTGACCTGTTCCTACTACGATCCGATGTCGTTTTCCTGAACCACGGCTCCTTTGGCGCTTGTCCTCGACCCGTATTCGAGGTGTACCAGCAATGGCAATTGGAGCTGGAGCGACAACCGGTGGAGTTCCTGGGGCGGCGTTTCGGTGCGCTGATGCGCGAGGCGCGCGAGGCCCTCGGTACCTATCTTGGCGCCGCCCCTGAGGACCTGGTCTTCATCCCAAACGCCACCACCGGCGTGAACATTGTAGCTCGTTCACTGCCGCTCGCGCCCGGAGATGAGGTGCTCACGACCGATCACGAATACGGTGCATGCGAGCGTGCCTGGCGCTTTGTCTGCGAGAAATGTGGCGTGCATTACGTGCGGCAGCCGATTCCGGTGCCGCTCGAATCCCCTGAACAGGTAGTGGAGGCAGTGTGGTCGGGTGTTACGCCCCGGACGAAGGTGCTCTATCTCAGCCACATCACCTCTCCGACGGCATTGATTCTCCCCATCGCGGAGCTGATTTCACGCGCACGGGAGCGTGGCATTCTGACGGTGATCGATGGTGCACACGCTCCGGGGCAAATTCCGCTGGCGTTGGAAGCCCTTGGGGCCGACTTCTACACCGGGAACGCGCACAAATGGATGCTCGCCCCCAAAGGGGCGGCTTTCCTCTATGCGCGGCGCGAGGTGCAACCCTTGCTGGAGCCGTTGGTGGTGAGTTGGGGGTGGCAGGCGGAACGTCCTGGTCCTTCCCGGTTCATTGACGAGCAGGAATATCAGGGAACGCGCGATATCGCGGCTTACTTGAGCGTTGCGGCGGCGATTCGTTTCATGGCGGAGCATGATTGGCCTACGGTTCGTGCGGAATGTCACGCCTTGTTGTGTGAGACTGGGAAGCGATTGAGCGCCCTCACTGGCCTGCAATTGCTTTCGCCTCTTACAGAGGAATGGTGCGCGCAAATGGCAGCTTTCCCACTGCCGGCGTGTGATGCATCAGCGCTTCAACACCGGCTGTACACCGATTACGGCGTCGAGGTACCGGTCATTGAGTGGAGGGGGCGGCAGGTCATCCGGGTGTCGGTGCAGGCGTACACCACTCGAGAAGATGGCGCGGCTCTGTTGCAGGCACTCGGCGAGCTCTTGCCGCGAGGATTAGACTCAATCTGACGATGCTCCTTTGTGGCAACTCCTAACGCTCGTAGAGCATCAGGGGCAAGTAGACTCGCCAGGATGCTGCGATTGGAAAGGTCAGTTCCGCAGTTTCCATCACTATATCGGGTGTGTCCCATCCTCGATCATCCATCTCAGCCTGAAAGATACGGCGGAAGCGTAGCTCGGCTGTGACTGTAATGGGTCCGCCGTCAGATGGTGCGGCAAAGGTGTAGGTCGATGTGTCTCCGCTCAAGGCTGGGATGCGATTGTCGCTGATGATGAAGCTCTGTTTCCAGTAGCTCACCACCGGGTACGCGCCGGTGGTGGCATCTTGCAGTACTTTGGCAAAAGCCGCGCCTGCCATTCCGGCTTGTGGCCCTCCCCATTCTGGTACAACCGAACCCCCTATCTGGGGGAGATCTCGCCCTTGCCCGTCTGTCGCTGTGACGGTCAAGATCATATGTCGCCCCGGATGGTCGGTTGGCACGTGATGTCCTGCCCCTGTGTTGGTAAGTGTGACTGTCGCAATTAGTGTATTGGCCACTGACTCTGCCGAAAGGGTCAGGGTAACTGTATTCTGTAGCAGCTGCTCACTGGCGGCGCCAGGCATCGTGTGCGCGTGGATTGTCTGGGGGGCGCGCTCAACGCCACCGTTCCCAGGGGCCACATTGGTCATCACCCCATCCGGCGGCATGTGACAGGTCTGACATTCTGCTCCCAGGCGAGCGTAGGGGCTTTCCTGCCATTCGCGGAACGATTGGTAAATAGGCGTGCCCCAGAAACTAAACTGATGGCAGGCTGCGCACCACTGGCTCTTGGTCGCGAGTGGCAGGCAAGTATCCTCTTCGGGGACATTATCATCGTCAAAAGAACCAAAGAAGAGCTGGTAGCGCTCTGACTCGGGAAAAGGTCGCCGGATATCCATTGAAAGGATCCCTGGTGCATTGGGGTAGGGCAAGCCTGTGGCTGGATTGAGGTAAACATCAGCCACCTTGTGGCAGAAGTCACAGTGTATACCATAGTCACGATCTACCTCATCCAGCAGGTTCATGTCAGTAGAAAAGGGTGCATCAATGGCAGCGCCTGGAGCATGGCAGGTTGCGCAGTTGCCAACTGTGCCCGGGAAATCCAGCTTGTAGCCGGGCGAGATGATCGCCGTGCCGCTGATGTTGCTGCCACTGTATAGCGAGAAAAAGCGGGGATTTGTTCCTGAACGCGCGTGTAGATCGTTCTCCAACCAGATTTCTGTGACTCCGGCTTTGCAACTCGCGCATGAGTTCTCGCCGGTTGGGAAGAGCCAATCATAGCCCGGATTATCATTGGTCTGGTACAAACGCAGGGTGAGAGTAATGCCGTTAACTGGGGGTACTACAGTCTCAACTTTGGCGCAGTAGTACAGATGCTTCCAGGCGCTTACGGTCACAGGTATGCCTTCTTCCAGGTTGCTCAGCACAAAGGTCCCGTCTGCTGCGGTGAATGTGCTATGGGTCGTGGCCTGAATGCGCACAGTAGCGCCAGCCACCGGACCTCTGGCATCCACAACCTGCCCGCTGACACTGGCAGAGGGTTCTGCAGTTGCTGTCAGCTTCAGAGCGCCAAGCAGCAAAACCAGTGTTACCCAACCCAAAGCCGCCCACTTGAAGGTCATATCGCCCCAATCTGCTAGTGCAACCTGAGAATGATCGGCAGGTAGATCGTGCTCCGTGTTTCTAACTGACCACTTGTCACGAACACTTCCTCGCCAATGAGCGTTACGTTGGCGACGCGAGACTCGCCGCTGCCTGTAGCCAGGAGACTAATCGTCACTTCGTCAGCCAGCCCTGCATATAGACCCTCGTGTGCTGTCAAGCTGAGCATAGAGAAGGTGTTATGCAGGGTAACCGGATCGTAGACGAGGCCAAACTCGCCGCTTGGATTTGGCATGATCGTTCCTTGACCCATCACTATGCCTTTATCATAAATAGTATAGTGGATGGTGTCCGTCCCCAGCGGCGCGACTCCAGTTATTGCGATCGGCTGGATCCGGTTGGGTGTATTGGGCGTCGCCCAATTCAGAAACCCGGCCTGCGGTGAAGTGAGTGCCAATCTGGGGGAATCCGGTTCGACCACGTAGAACTCATACCGTCCATTCGTGCCTAGCACCGTGCCAGTGTTGTTGCTGGTGGGCGTCAAGCCGGTGGGCGCATAGGGCCGGTCGTGTTCCACACGCACATCCACTGTCCACCGGCCGGCTTCATCGGCCGCCAGGCCAAAGGAGGGATCGAAGAGCCAGCCGATTTTGTCAGCGTGCCAACTGCCGACATACGCCTCTCCCCCGGGTGACGTGATGGTCACAGCCACCCGGCTATCCAGCGGCGGCCCGACATGCCCACAAAAGGCGATCCGGTCACCGAGCTCGAGGGTGTCTCCGGGTTGGATGCATTTGGGTAGGAAGAGCATATCAATTTCCTGTCCGCCGAGGGTCAGTAACGGCCCGCCGTTCAGGGCGCCTGCACCGCGAAAAGGGGGTGTCACCCGCGCGCAACCATAGCTATCGCAGTTGATCGGCAGCAACACCCAGAATGAGCTGTAGATGGCGTACTCCCGGATTGGGTCGGCTGCTGCGGTGTTGCGCAGCACAACCCCGCCAAACTCCCACTTGATATCGCCCGGCTGATCGCCATCGGCTGGTTCGCCGATCTGGTAGTTGTAGGTGTCGTTGAAACGCCAGTAGGCGGTGCCCATAGCGTCAACGGTGACCATCTCGCGCACGCGCACGTTGGGCCGCTCGGAAGAGCCATACCAGTATCCCCACAGGTCAACTTCCTCGGGGCGCAGCTCGGCGTTGACGCCGCTCGGTGTGGTGATGAACAACGGCGCCTCGTTGACCGCGATGCGCTTCTCCAGGCCGACGGCGCTCTGATCCAGTGGGGGCCAACGGAAACCGGTTGCGGTTCGAGAATAGGAAGCGCGGATCAGGTTGTAGAAGGTCTTCTGTGGGGTTAGATCCTCGAAGGTGAGGATGCTGTGGATCGAGTCCCCCAGCCAGGTTTGCTCGGGTGTCTGGTCGCCCCAGTGAATGTCCCCGCTGAAGTAGGGATAGTAGTTCTCAAGGCCGATTTTCGCGGCAGGCAGGTCCTGATTGCGGAACCAGGCTGGCATGTCGTCAATGGTATCGCTCTTGTAATCCATGCCGCGCCGTCCGTGCGCGGCCAGAGCTGGATGAGCCCCTTCGACAACCCCGCCCCAGGTGGTTGCCCCGAACCAGACATTGCCATCCTCCGCATGATACTCTGCGCTGATGTCAACACGGTATTCGCCCTGCGACGCAAACCGGAACGCCTGCGCTGGCGCTGCCTGGAAGTAGCCGGCCCGGTTGGCCTGCCCGTTAATTTCCAATACCTGCGCCCGGGCGGGGTCGGAGTCCGGCAGGTGTGTGATGGCGATGCGGATGTGGGCCGGGACGGGCGGGAATAGGTGTACCCCGGCAGAGAAGGCGTCTCCCACCACGAACGGTGTGGTCGGCAGAATGTTCGGGTCTACATCTAGAACGTGGCCGACCATCACCTCAAATGTGCTCTCCAGGTTATAGGCGTTGCCGAACACGTCCAGGATCGCACCGTGAAGAGAGATTGTGTGCAGGCCCTGTTGCCCGAACTGGTGGGCGAAAACATCATCAAAGTTGTAGAGCTGGAACAGATCGTCGATCTGCCCCGTGCCCCCGGCGAACTCGGACCCGTCGGGGAGGGTCGGCGTGCGTACCAGGGAGCCCTGGAGGGGCGCCGGTCCGAGGGTCTGCTGCGTGCCGTCCGGTTGGGTGATCTCGATCGTCATCTCGCCGGAAGGCAGCAGCAGCCGGATATGGGGCGCCGCGGCCAGCCGGCGATCGGTGTTTGAGAGCCACACCGACGCGGGTTCCAGGTGGTAGATGATGGTCGCGCCGGTGCGCTCATCGACAGCCGGGATCACGGATCGCGCGGACGGTGTGGTGACACGCGACACCATTGCATGCCAACCGGCATCCTCGAACGCGGTCACGCCACGCTCGCCGTTGACCAGTTCATTGGCAAACAGCTCCCACGGGATGCGCGGGGGTGCTGCGTCGCCGATGCGCAGCACGGGCAGCCCGCGGGCGACCAGAGCTGGTTGCAGCCAGACCCCCGCCTGGGGTACCTGGCTGCTGAACGGCACCTCGGGATAGAAGTCAAACTCCGGGCGATAGTAACCCTCGCGCAGGCTGGTGGGGATGGCGAAGGCGATCTCTAACTCGCCCGCTAGCACGTCCGCGCTCAGGCAGGTCACATTGGTGAAACTCGCGCCTGCGCCGGTGACAACCCGGTCGACCACCCCTTCCTGCTCGATGGGCAGTCCCGTGGGCGTGAACATGAACGCATCGAACCAGATCTCCCATGGTCGCGGGCGGCCGTCGGCGCCGAATAGCTCGTGCAGCTTGATCTCGATGGGCAGGTTCGGCAGGGTCTGGTTGTAGCAGTCCATGCCGGGAGAGGTGGTGTGCATAGAGAGGGTCAGGGTAACCGTGTCGCCGGGTTGAACGGACAACCGCCAGTCTGCGCCGGTGGGACCGGGCGCGGTCAGCTCACCGCTCATGAACCAGCCGGCCCAGCGCTTGGGCAGTTCGTCGGGCGAGACTGCGCCCACGACATGGAAAGACTGCGTGTTCCCGGCGAACGTCTCAGGTCCGCCCACCTGGAGGGTCGTGCCGGGCAGCGGGTTTAGGTTGGTGTCGGTTCCTTCGGCGATCTTATCGCGCGCCAGGAGCCAGAATTGGGGAATAAGGTCGCTTTCCTGCTCGACCTTGAACAGTAGCGATGATCCGGGCGGGGCGAAGAGGGAAACCTGGAAACCGCCCTGGAGGTCCGCGGTGGCGGTCATTACGTTGTGGGCGCTCAGGTTGACGATGGCAACTGCCGCCTGCGGGGGCACCGCACCCGGGCTGCCGGTCACCTGGGCATACCCGGCGATATCCGGGGCGCCGACGATGATTTTCCGGGCATCCGGGGGCGTGATGGGGTAGGATGCACCCATACCGGCTGGAATGAAAGATGGTGTCACCGGAACGCCGGGCAGCGCGGTTAGGCTGGTAGGTAGCGAAGCCGGATCTTGCGCCCTACTGCTCACAGGCCACGATTGGCCGACAGACAAGAGCGGGATGACTGTCAGCAAGACGACCGCGGTCAAGTTAGACCGGATTGACGATGCAAGGTTATGGCTCATGGTGGACCTCCTGTCCCATCGTAGGGCAGAGACATCAAGAAGGCGACCAGGTCTGCCAGCTGATCGTGGGTCAGGTGTGACGTTTTGCCGTGCCTGTCGGCCGAATTGGCGGCCGTCAGCATCTCGTACAGCGTTGCAGCGCTCCCGTCGTGCAGGTAGGGGGCGCTGTCGTAGAGGAAGCGCAGCGTGGGGGTGTCGATCGCCAGCCCGAACCACTCCCCCGGGCCCGCAGCGGTGCCGACATCATGGACCTGCAGGTCGGTATACAGCGGAGCCGGGTGGCAGACGGCACACTGCGTCTCCGCCGATTCGAAGATTGCTTTGCCCCGCAGCTCGGCAGGCGTCAGCGCATGTGTCCGGGTTGGCACGATCAGGCTATCAATGAACAGCGCCAGGCAATCCAGGTCATGCGATCGCCCCTGGTTGGGCGGTCCATCGCGGGTTGGGTACATGTCACCGTCAATCAGCCCAGTGCCAAACTGCTCAAAACGCACGCTGAACTCGCTGTCGGCAGATTCGTTCCACTCCGCTGACCAGCGCAGCGGATAGGTTTCGATCATCCCCAGGAGACTGCTGGTGTTGCGCCGGATGACCGGTTCCTCGCCTGGCGGTACGCCGCCCAGATATTGCAGCAACCAGGTGCGCCCGTCCTGCTCACCCTCGATGTGACACGTGTTGCAGCTGATCCAGCGCGCCTGGGCCAGATCAGGTCGGGCGCTGGAGAAAAAGAGCTGCTTGCCGCGTAGCAAGGTCGGCGGCAAAGGAATCGTCGTGACCGTGATTACCTCTGTAACGCTGTAGCTGTTGGCGTCCACCACGCTCACGGTGCCCGCCAGGGTGTTGTTGACGTAGGCAGTGCTTCCATCCGGGCTGAGGACGACGCCGCGGGGATTGTCGCCGACCGGAATGTTGGCTACACGCGTCGGGTGGGTGGGGTTGCTAATGTTGATAACCGATAGGTCGTTGCTGGCCGAATTGACGACCCATAGCTCCGTGTCGTTCCGAGCCAGTGCTGCGTCCCATGGCAGGCCCACGGGCCGGTCTGTTTCGGGCAATGAGATGTGTTCTGATGTTTGGTGTGTGTCTGTCTCGAGATTGAGCACCGAGACCTTGGGGAAAACCGTAGTATCGAAGCCGGTATTATACCCTAGACCGTTAGCCATGGTCTGCGGCAGGTAAGCCCGTGTGCCTGCGCCATTGATGATCACCGCCGGGGCTGGAGCGATGTTGGGCCAGGTGGGGACAGAGAACGCGGTAGATTCCTGAGAACTTGACGATGGGAGCTCCTGAATCTGATAGTCTTCCACGATTTCGGCCTGCGAGCTCAACACGAGCGGTAGATAACAACGGAAGTTCATGACGGGTATTACGGTTACACTGCCACTAAGCAGGTGCGTGATGAGCAGTCGGCGCCCATCGGGGGTGAAGGCTAGCCCTCGCGGACGGTCTATTGTGGAAACGAGGTCTACGGTTTCGAGGTTGGCGACATTTAACAACCGCACCTGGTCGTCGCCCAGTTCAGCTACGGCTAGCAGCTCGCTGTTGGGTGATACAGCCACGCCAGCAGGGCGATCCCCTACCTCGATTGTATCCACCACGGTCCCTGCCTCGATATCCACAAGGGTCAGGCTATCGGAGCCTTGATTGGCTATAAAGGCCAGTGCGCCATCTGGCGTCACCGCGACGCTGACCGGGTTCACTTCTACCGGCAGCTCGGTGCGGATTGTCAGGGTTACGGTATCAATCAGGCTCACCGTATTCGAGTCAGGGTTAATGACAATCAAGCTGGCGCCATTAGGGGTGATGGCGATGCTTGCGGCAGCCGCCTTGGTTATGACAGATGTTTGGAGTCTGACCGGTGCGGGCTTTGATGCCCATAACACTGCCAGGACCACGCTCGTAGCGCAGAGGTATATGGTAATGCGGGGCAGTGCTCCACCATGTTTTAGGGCCTGTTTGCGATCAGGATCAGGTCGCCGCATTTCTCACCAAATCGTATCCTGTCGTTGGGTGGTTGCGTATTGCAAAACGCGTCAACAGTGAATAATGGTGTGCTCAAGCGTGCGACGCCGGCCTCTGGAAACGAGGGGGGCTATTTCGATTCAGCGATGCGCTGGCTGTGAGGGTGGAGTTTCTGATGTCGGTGTTGGCGGACACCGGCTCACCATATCCCGCGATCGCTATCCAGTAAGGAGTGACAGCCTTGGCACCACTATCATCTTAGCACCTCTCAATATTCCTGTCAATAGCAACCGGGAAGTTGAGTGTACGACGAATAATCTGGAAAACCCCACCCAATGTCTAGCACTCGCCAACCTGCAACATCGGCGCCTCAGCGTCTCTCTCCCCGCTGTGTTTTTTGCGGGTTTCGCCCGCATAAATCACAAAATAAAGCTAACCCTCTGCGTACTTGCTTCACCCTCATGCCACAAAGGTGTTGCGTTGCCTGGACGCAAAGCCAGGTGTCTTTTGCTTTGCCAAAAATCTGACCTATACTCCGGGAAGTTGTATCCTCGGCTCGGCAAGGATCTGTCCCATACTCAGAGCAAATTCCAAGTAAGAGAATGTGTGTTACTAATGAACTACCTATAAGGATACAATTGCTGCAAGATGTCGAGGCCTTGCTCACAGCACCGCTGTAGCCTGGCTGAATAAGTGCAAATGTTGCAGTGCTGACGTTTCGAAGGACTTTGAGGGCAGGGAATCATGGATGAACCGATGACTTTCACCATCACTGAGCCATTGCTTGGGCAGTCGGCAGTTTGCGAATCGGTGCTGCGTGCTTTGCCGGATTGGTTCGGTATTGAAGGTGCTGTCCAGCACTATGTGCGGGAGATCGAGGCCTTGCCCACGTTGCTGGCTGTCCGTGAAGGAAGCATATTGGGATTCCTGACGCTCAAACAACATAGTCCCTGGGCGGCCGAGCTCTATGTGATGGGGGTATTACCACAAGCGCACCGGCAGGGTATTGGGCGTGCCTTGCTGGCACATGCAGAGACAGAACTTCGCCGGCAAGGCGTTGAGTTTCTGCAGGTCAAGACGCTGGCACCCACACACCCTGACCCTGGCTATGCACGCACACGCGCTTTCTACACCGCACAGGGTTTCTGTCCGCTTGAGGTCTTGCCC
>JAFGFB010000276.1 GCA_016931315.1 Anaerolineae bacterium | reverse complement strand
TTTTTTCTTCTGGGGAGTCTCAACGCCCGATACCTGGGGCAAAGTTGCTTCAGCCATAACGCTCTCGCTTTCTATAAACTCCTAATGGGATAAACCGGTCAGCCGTTCGCAGTGCCCAAGCTCGAAAATCCGACCTCTATGCTAAACCCACTCCAACCAACACTGCGCACGCGCTCTCTTCCAATCACAGCAAATAGGAATGATAATTAGAACCGTTTAGAAAGGCACTAGGGGCGAGGCGAGGCCCCGCCCCTAGCGGACACATCAAAGCGCGTTCAGATTACTGAGCCGTCACGAAAGTGAGAGCGTCAGTGCTGGGCAGCGCCACACGCTTGGAAACGACCACCACCTCGAGCTGGTTGGAGCCAGCCTCGAGCTTGCCGGTCACTTCAGCGGTCAGTTCGATCTTCCACAGACCATCCTCGACCGCCGTAGCCTCACCCACATGAGCAACCTCGCCCTTGGCGTTGAGCACCAGGAACTTGACGTTGTCAATGTCGGCGACAGGATACGGTTCCTCGTTGAAGGTCACGTAGACGTCGTAGGTCTCGGCAGAGCCAATGCTCACGCGACCAGGACCGTCAAGCTCAACTTCAGCGATGGGGGCCTCGGAGAAGCGCAGCCACTTATCGGCCATGTCGGGGTAATCCAGGAAGCGCTTGAGGATAACGGTACCCTCGACAGGGAAGGCGCGCTCCAGATAGAAGGGACCGGTGCCGATCCAGAGGTGACCGCGCTTGCGGAACCACTCCGCCAGGTTGGCGTAGCGGGCCTGCACTTCGGCGGTGTCCACGTACTCGCTCATGGTCGGCGCGTAGGGGAGCTCACCGGAAGCCACAACCTCATCGAGGTGCGTCTTCATGATCTCGACGGTAGGACCGGCGATGTAGCTCAACCATTCGACTTCCAGCTCATCTGCCTTGTCCGCGGAGAAGGCCGCCTCACCCGCGGCATCCGACATCAGACCCAGCGCTAACGTGTGCCAGGCACCCTCACCATAGCCGTAGTAGGGCCACCAGGTGCTGACGGAGAGCTCCGCATCCAGGTCATAGGAATCCGAGTAGGTCTCGATAATCAGGGGATCCTCAGAGATGATCTTGACACCCTTGAAGGCGCTCATGAAGCCCTCGTAATCCGCTACATAAGCAGCATCATAGACCGGGCTGTCTTCCTTAGCGCGGTCAAAGGTGAGAATCATGCCCATGATGAAATCGCCGATGGACAGGTTGCTGCCATCGTGCCACTTGACGGTGCTGAACATATCCGCGGGGTAGTAGGCAACGCTCTTGCGCATCGCCGTCTGGGTCTCAGTGTAGACCTCGCCCACGGTCAGGAAGCGCTGCTCTGCGGCATTCCAATTCGCCCACGCGTCGGCGGGAACTTCGATGGATGGGACGAACTGCAGGTCCACCCAATCCTGGGTCTTGCCCACGGGCAAGCCTTCCTGGAGGAAGACCTCGGCGCGCTCAAGGCGCTGAGGAGCGACCAGACCGGTGAAGGGGTCATACATGAGAGCGTCCTCGCCGGTGCCGCGGATGAGCATCATGTCGTAAATCCAGTTCGTGCCGGCGATGGGGTTCCATGGCTCGGTGAGAATGCTAGGCATGGCGATGGTCATAGAACCACCGATCTCGCCCTCGCGCTGAATGGTCTGCGCCCAGAGTTGAGAGCCACTGACGCCACCATACAGGTCAGCCGCAACTTTGATTTCGTTGCGCTTGGGGGTGATGGATTTTTCATCCACCAGCCAGATGCGGATGGAATCAAGCATGGAGAGCTCGAGCGCCCGAGCCAGCATGGCATTGCGCTCGGCCATGTCCTTGTAGTCGGCGTAAGCCAGCTTCTCAGAAAGTTCGTAGAACTCCGGATCGTTGACATAAGCCTGCCACAGGGGCACACCCAGACCCTGGTTGGTGTAGAAGAACAGGAAGTTATCCGCAAGGTTGCGGGGCACGACGGTGGTGATCCAGCCGCCGGTATAGACGTGGAAGAGGCCCTCGGCAGGATCGCCGCGCAGCCAGATGGGAGAAGCCTCCGCAGCGGTCTTGTAATCGCGGGTCACGGTAAAGCCAATGTCCTCCAGTTGGTTCGCAACATAGTCACCGATGGCAAGGCGCTCATCCTCAGTGCGGATCAGAACGCTGAGATTCACCGGGGCACCGTTGTACTGCCACTTGCCATCCACCAGGGTGGCGCCGAGCTTTTCCATCTCCGCGCCGATGACTTCCTGCGCCTTTTCCTTGTTGTAGGCGTACTTCAATTCGAGCGCGCGGTTCACGTCCGCCAGGCGGGCGTAGTCCGTGGATGCGATATTGAAGGCCGTCCAGCGCGGAATTGCCATGCCACCGAAGATTTCCTGGACCAGGTAGTTGCGGTCAATGAGCCAGTTCATGGCCTCGCGAATGGCGGGAACGCCAAAGGGGTTGAGGGTGCCGTTCTCGAGTTCGGGACCCGAGGGGTTGAACGTGAGTTCGTTGTAGGAACCCGAGGAACTGTAAGCATCCAGATTCGGAGATTCCTCAACTTTGGCGGCAGACTCGGGGCTAGAAACCGAGTAGGCGTACAGGTCAATCTCGCCAACCTCGAGGCGGGTGATGGCGGCGTCCGTGCTCGGCTCTTCGACGAAGATCACGGTATCCAGCCAGGCGCCCTTGCGGTCAACCTTGACAGGCTCAGGGGTAACCAGGACTTCGACTTCGACCTCTTTGGTCACTTCGACTTCTTTGATGACCTCTTGTGTGACCACAACGGTCTTCTCAATCACCACGGGCTCAGGGGTGGGACCACATGCCGAAAGCAGCATGCTGGCGACCATCACCAGGGCGAGCAGCGTCGTCAGATTCTTCTTGGTAAACATTCGCTCCTCCTTCAAATAATTGGAAATGGGTTACACATTCGATACGGTGCTCCAGCAAAACCTGCCTTTACGACCATCTGGAGCGGGTACAACTCTTGGGACTATTCTGTACACAGACCAGCTTTAGAATCACCTCCTTCCGTCAATAATCTCAAACCAGCAAACGTGCAGTTGACAGGCAATATCCCACTTGCCGAGAGCGTCCCTCACACAGCGCGTAACACACCGCCGGCAAGGAAATGGCAATGGGTCTCAAGCCGAATTACAGAGAAGAACAGCAACTGCTGTTGGTGAGAAAAAGCCATGGGGGAATACTGCGCATAAGCCACAGGCGCGTTGCCACGCAGGCGCTTGACCACGCGTTCCCACACGTTTGGGGAAGGTTCAAAGCGCCCCAAGCCATCGCGGAGCGTGCTCCGCAATAGACAATCCAAGGCCTGGTCCGACAGTTCGTTAGTTCTTCCCACAATTCATTCCATGAGCAGCAGCCAGGTCTTCAGCACACTAAAAATACGACCTGCTTAAGATTAGCAGACATCGCGCCAAATGACCAGTGATAAATTACTACCTCACAGTAGTTTTTATTCCCTGATACATTCCCAAGAGTTTACCATGGGAATGCCATCCAGTCAAGCTTTTCCCACGCGTATCTACTATACTAATAATACTTCAACGCTCTTTAGTTGGTTCACTTTTCAAGGGATTATAGGGCAAATCATGGGGAAGTTCAAAGGTTAGCCTGACTGGGGTGCGTTTCAGAATGGGGGACAACAATCTCAAACGCCCCTACGGGGCGTATTCTGAAATTTATTTTTGTGATGGGGCAAAGCCCCATCACAAAAATCAATCAAAAGAAAGACATTTGCCCCTGACCAGACGATGCGTTTAGACGCTTTGGCACGCCGAAGAGATGTAGAGGCGGGTTCTTTTGTGATTTTCGTGAACGGGGCTGCGCCCCGTTCACGAAAATCACACCTACAGGGAGTTGATCGCTGATGAGGGCCGTTTATAAGATGGTGGTCTTATTCTCCAATAGCCTATCGTACATCCTTTTCAGGGTGTGTTTTGGGCAATGCGCTCGCACACTGCAGCAGTGTCCCCAGGCGCAAGCCAGATGATTGCGGGGTCCTTAAGCCCAAACCAGGCATATTGGCGGCGAATGAAATCATGGGTATCCAGCTGAATGCGCGGCACCACCTCCGCTAGCGTCACGCGCCCCTCGAAATAGGGTCGAAACTGGATATAGCCCAGGCCCGACATTGCCGGCAGGTCCCAGCCATAGCCCGCCGCGAGCAGATGCTCGACCTCAGCCAGCAAGCCAGCAGCAAGCATCGCCTCAACGCGGGCATCGGCGCGCGCGTACAAGGCCTCGCGCTTCATGGTCAGGCCAAATTGCAGCACCCGATACGGCGGGGCTAAGCGTTGCCGTTGGGCGGAAAACGGGATGCCGGTTTTGAGACAGACCTCCAACGCGCGCACAACCCTGCGCAGATTACGGGGGTCAATGAAATCCACCACGCCAGGGTCGAGCGCCAGCAATTGCGCCCACAAGCCGGCGGGATCGCTCTGCGAGCGGCGTTCCAACTCCGCTCGCAATTCAGGATCGGGAGGCACATCTGGAGTTTGCCAACCCTGCAACAGGGCGCGAACATACTGCCCGGTACCGCCGACCAATAAGGGGAGCTTGCCGCGCCGGTGAATATCAGCAATGGCCGCCCGCGCAAGTTGCAGGAACTGCGCCAGCCCCACCGTGGCGTCGGGATCCGCGATATCAATGAGATGGTGGCGCAGCGCAGCACATTCCTCGGGCGTGGGTTTTGCCGTGCCGATATCCATGCCACGATAGAATTGCCGCGAATCGGCAGACACCGCTTCCACAGCAAATTGCTGTGCGAGAGCCACAGCTAACGCCGTCTTACCCACCGCCGTGGGTCCCACAATGGCAACCAGCGGAAGTTGTTCCACTAGAGCGGGTGCTTGTAACTCACGCTTCGCCATTCAGCAATTCCTCCGGTTCACCTTCCAAATCCAGATACAGAGTCATGCGCATCAAGCGCCCACTGTGATCCAATCCCACGGCAATCAAGGCAAGATGCCAGGCGGGGTCAGCATCGGGAAAGTGCTCGCTCAGATAATGTTGCGCCACCTGCGCCATGCGCGCACGCTTACGCGCGGTGATGGATTCCTCCGGCGCGCCTGCCACGCCGCCGCGCCGTGTTCGCACCTCAATGAAGTACCATTCACCGCCGCGCGTGGCAATAAGGTCTGCCTCACCCACGGCGCAGAACCAATTCTGCGCTACAACCGTGAAACCCCGCGCTATCAACGGCGCCACAGCCAATGCTTCACCGCGACGGCCTAAGCCAACCTTTCCCTTAGCCATGCGCGTATCGTACCTGAAAAGCAGAAGGCTGTCAATGTGGATAACTGTTCGGGTGCGTTTCAAAATGGGGGTGAAAATGTCTCCTCTTTGATTGATTTTTGGCGGTGAGGCAAATTTCGGGCTAAAGCCCGGTAGAAGGAGTGTTTTTCGCTGCCGCGCTACGCGCGGCAGCGAAAAACACTCTCTAAGATCGCGGCTTTAGCCGCTCTTCATTGGTACAAGCGGAAGAACAGGGTGGTTCTTTTTGTGATTTTCGTGAACGGGGCTGCGCCCCGTTCACGAAAATCACACCTGCATAGAGAAGGAAGGGATGTGTTTGCTTGACAGTCCCCCTAACGACTTTACAATGAAGCGCGTTGTCTCATTTAGTTTTTATCAAGAAAGAGGAAACAGAGATGGACCTTTTCGAAAAGTGCAAAGGTGGCTTCGCGGAAGCAAAAGCCGCCCGTGATGCAGGACTTTACCCTTACTTCCGCCCCATTACAAACAATGAGGGGACCGAATCCATTATCAGCGGTCGCCATTTGATCATGATCGGCTCAAACAATTACCTGGGCCTCACCACGCATCCCAAAGTGCGCAAAGCCGCCATCGAGGCGCTGGAAACCTTTGGTCCCAGCTGTAGCGGCTCGCGCTTCCTCAACGGCACGCTGGAATTGCACCTGGAACTGGAGCGACGTCTCGCCCGCTTCATGGGCAAAGATGCCGCATTAGTCTTCAGCACCGGCTATCAGACCAATGTCGGGACCATCTCGGCGTTAATCGGGCGCGATGATGTCGTAATCACCGACAAGGACGACCATGCCAGCATTCTGGATGGCTGTAAGCTCTCCTATGGCAAGAATCAGCGCTTCGTACACAACGATATGGAATCATTGGAACGCGCTCTCGCCGGGGTGCCAGACACGGTTGGACGCATGGTAATCATAGACGGCGTCTTCAGTATGGGAGGCGATATCGCCCCCCTGCCCGAGATTGTCACGCTATGTCAAAAATACGGCGCGCGGCTGATGGTGGATGATGCGCATTCCATCGGCGTTCTCGGTGGAGGAAGAGGAACGGCAGCCCACTTCGGGCTGACGGAGAAAGTGGACCTGGTTATGGGAACGTTCAGCAAGTCTTTCGCATCGCTAGGAGGCTTTATCGCGGGTGGCGCCGATGTGATTGACTATATCCAACACACGGCGCGCTCGCTAATCTTCAGCGCGAGCATTCCACCGGCAAACGCAGCTGCTGCCCTGGCAGCCCTGGAAGTGATAGAAGAGGAACCGGAGCGCATCGTGCGCCTTAACGAGATTGGCGCCTTCATGCGGCGCCGCTATCGAGAGCTGGGCTTCGACATTGGCAACACAGAGACCCCCATCATTCCCATCCTCGTCCGCGACCACACCAAGACGTTGCAAGCCTGGAAGGCGCTCTTCGAGGCAGGTGTCTACACCAACCCGGTTCTCGCGCCGGCAGTGCCACCCCACATGACGCTGCTGCGCACCAGTTACATCGCTACGCATACCGATGAACAGCTGGAGCGCGTCTTGCAAATCATGGAAACGGTCGGGCGGCAAATTGGGCTAATCGCGTAATTTGCGCCTAAAGGCGCGGTTTTGAGAATGTTTTTTCGTTGGCGGGTGCAGCCCGCCAACGAAAAAACATATTCTGGAAAGCCAATTTGGCGACAAGGCTCAGCGAGCCGTCGCATCGTGCTACAGTTTTTGGATAGGTTCTAAGTTTGTTTTGGCCCCGAAACTGGGAATATCCCCGTCAGCCAGCACAGCGAGAGAGCGCCCAGGCGGCATGCTCGCGCACAAGAGCACTATCGTGCTCCCGCGCCGCCCATTCCAATACAGGTAACGCCGCCGGGTCCCCGAGGTTGCCCAGGACAACGGCAGCATTGCGAGCCAGGCCCTCAGGGGTCGCCCGCCACAACGGCGTCGAACGGAAGCGCGCGCGGAACTCACCGGCATCCATCCGCAATAGTTCGGGCAGCGCGAGCGTCGCATGAAGGGACGATGATTCCGAAAGCGCCGTTCGGGGGAGTCGCGGGCGTTGATTCCAGGGGCAGACTTCCTGACAGATATCGCAGCCAAAAACGCGCTCGCCCAATAAAGGGCGGAGCGGCTCAGGAATCGTCCCGCGATGTTCAATGGTCAGATAGCTCAGGCAACGCCGGGCATCGAGCACGCCGGGTGCAATCAGGGCGCCGGTGGGACAGGCATCCAAACACCGGGTGCAGGAGCCACACGTGGGGAAATCCGGCACCGGGGTAGGCGCCAACACACGGTCGGTGAGAATCACGCCAAGGAAGAAAAATGAACCCAACCGGGGGTGGAGCAGGCAGGTGTTCTTTCCCTGCCAACCCAGACCGGCTGTGACCGCCCACTCGCGTTCGAGGATAGGTCCGGTATCCACATAGCAGTGCGCCTCAAGTGGCCCCAGGGCTTCCGCCAGCGCCTGAACCAGGCGCTCAAGACGTTCCAAAGCCCAGTGATGGTAATCCGCACCCCAGGCGTAACGGGCGACCCTACCGTGAAGAGGCGGCAACGGGGGAAGTACTTCCCTGGCATAACTCATGGCAGCAACAATCACGGATCGGGCAGAGGGCATGATGGCCCGCGGGTCAGCCCGCCGAGCTAAGGCATCGGGGCGCGCCAGATAAGCCATGTCACCGGCATAGCCCTGTTCCAGCCACGCGCGATAGGATTCCCAGGTGCGCGCAGGCTTCACCGGTGCAACGCCCACCCAATCGAGACCCGCCGCAGTTGCCAGGGATTGCAATGAAGTAGCCGTATTCACCATGCTCAGTACCACACAAGTACAAAACGACGCGGGTCAGACAGTTCCGACCCGCGTCGTGCAAAACAGTTGCAGAGACTACTCCGCTTCCGCGATCATGATGACCACGCTCGAGCCACCCGTGTCCTCATCGCTGATATAGAGCTGCAGCTCACGCCCCTCTTTCTGGAAAGTGGGCATGAAGGCCTCGGCATCCTTGACCCAGCCATTTTCCACCAATGCTTCATCGTAGAATGCGGTCACAGTCGCAGCGTCATCCGGTGCGGTAAAGCTGATCATGCCACTCATCGAGGTGAGTTCGGTGCCACCCGGATACATGGGGACGTCCTCAGGCAAGCCACCCGCCAACGCCTCCGCCGGCGGCTCAATGACGAAGTCCTGGTTTACATCGTAGACGTCCTGAGAAATCGTCGCCGTGCCGGGCATATCAGCCTCGATATCACCCTTGTAGGTAACAACCAGACGTACCGTGAACGTGGGCAAACCGGACTCATCCGCAATCCAAACCTCGCTGGAAGCCTCGGTAATATCACTGCCGAGCGCGAGCGCCTCGAGTGACGTGATTTCGAGACGGTAGTGCTTGGTCTTGATTCCGTTGACCGTCTCCCGCCCCAAATACTCATAATCATCCTCTTCCAGGCCGCTGGTGAAATCCTCGTAGTCGATCAAGGAGTCCTCAAAGCTACTGGCATCATCAGTGGTCTCGGACTGCATCCACTGCCCGCCAAAGTTGATCCATTGCGTTGTGCCCACCTGGATCATTTCCATCTGCCCGGACTCAGCATCTCCCTCTTCGCCAACGCCTTCCATCACCATGCGCGTGGCAAAAGGCTCACGGATGTATTCCTGCTGTATGGAAACTTCCTGTACGGTGCCGTCATCAAACTCAGAGCGCATCGTCATGGTCGTGCGGTAGCTATCCAAGCCCTTGAGTGCCTCAGGATCCACCTCAGGCAGCGTCTCGTCATCCACCGGTTCCTCGGTCGGCTCTTCGGTCGGCTCTTCAGTCGGTTTCTGAGTTGGCTGCTGTGCGCCGCCAGCTTCCTGTGTGGCAACGGGAGTCTCGGTTTCATCTGATCCACCGCCCAGACCCGCACATGCCAACGAGAACAATAACAATGCGGCTACAAGCACCATCGTCCAGCGTTTCATGATTCTCCTCCTCGAAAGTAACCTGGTTTACAATCTTTCCACACGCTGCTTCATATCAGCGTGTTGGGGATTATAGCAGCAATCTGATAGCATACAAGATGGGTATACTCTATACTCTTGCCCTTTCTCCCAACCGTGCTATCATCACTTCATCTATGGAAAATCTGCCTGTTGAAGAAGAGCTACGCGCCTTACCGGACCGACCGCCGCGCCTTTGTCCAGCTTGTGGTGCCAGGGTTGCTGACGGTGCAACCGTGTGCCTGATGTGTGGCGAGTCCCTGGAAGACACAGAAACGCCTGCTGAAACAGATGTTGTTCCCGTAACCCCTAAGCGACGCCTATCACTCATCCAAACCATTGCCTTGCTGGGCATCGCTATCGCTATCATCGTTGTTGCGATCATCTTCGGGATGAGGTTTACCAAAGAGGCGCCACCGCTACCCACGTTTACGCCAACCATCACAGCCACCGCGACCGCTACGCTTACCCCTACGCCAACCGCCACGCCGACACCTGTTCCAACACCCACGGCAACGGCGACACCGGTACCCCCACAAGTTTATACAGTCCAATCGGGAGATGCGTTGTTGGCCATCGCTCTAAAGTTTGGCCTTACCGTAGATGAATTGAAGAATTTCAATAACCTGACCTCCGACGATATTACTGCGGGAGACACATTGCTAATCCCAGCGCCTACGCCAACACCTGGTCCCACGCCCACGTTAGACCCTTCCCTCCCCACCCCGACGCTGGCGCCTTACCTGGTCTACACAGTCAAGAGTGGCGATGTCCTCTCCACCATTGCCGAACAATTCGGCATCAGCGTGGCTGCTATTCAAGCCGCCAATGATTTTTCGGGCGATTCAACCATGATTCAACCCGGGCAGGTTCTACAGATTCCGCAATTCACACCAACACCGCAGACCTCTGCCGCGGTAGTGATGGCAGGCACACCCACGCCACGCCCGCTGTATGCAGCGCCGACACTACTTTATCCCCCCAATCGAGCAACTATAGTGGGAGAAAGTCCGAACATCACCCTGCAATGGACTTCAGTGGGGTTGCTGCATCCGGAAAACAATGAATACTACAGAGTAGAGCTGACTATTCCCTCGACTTCTGAACCAATTACCGAGTTCTACATGACGCGCAGCACCTCGTGGCGCATTCCTATCAACCTGCTCCCAGCCCCAGAAGTCAAAGACCGCATCATCATCTGGCGCGTCGTTGTCGTCAGACAAGAAGGGACGGAAATCGCGCCAGTGTATACGCTCATCGGTCAGCAGGGCAGCAGCCGCACTTTCACCTGGGAGCCATAAAAGCACACGCGGTCGAATTCAGCTATCAACTGCCAGAGAAGGAGGATTGCCATGGAACGCAGACAGCGGAACAACATCGTAGCCGATTTCTTCGCCCACGGATATCGTGTTTCTGGTGCCTTTGACGCGCGCCAACGCTCTCTCGGCGACACAATATACGACAATACCACCTCTTATCTGACCATTGAAAATGCCTATGTCTCCTCCATCAGGCAAGCGGGTGAGATTACCGCGAATCATCCAGTGGCAGTGATTGTAAAAGACAGCCTTACCTTCACCCTCACCATGGATGTCAACGACACCCTGCGTCGCGACCAGAAATATGGCAGCTATTTGGGGCTGCAAATGGTGCCCATCTTCATCACAGTACCCTTTTTTGATCTGCAAGGCTTTCTACGCCTACCCGGACGGTTGGACCCCCGAGTGCTGCTCTCTTCCTCCACCGAACGTTTTCTCACACTGGTAGATGTGACCGCTCACGTGACGTTCGAACCCGAACTCAGTTTTCAAGGTGCAGCGGCATTGGTCAACAAATCGCAAATCAGCTTCCTCGGACTACAATCGCTATAGGTCGCCCCTAAAGCGCACAGCAAGGAGACAACACCATGGCACGAATTTTGGTCATTGACGACAGCGCGGAAATGTTGGATTTGTTGAAGATCATCCTGCAAGAACGGGGCAAACATGAAGTTCTGCTCAGCGCCGATGGGCAGACAGGTCTGGCGATGGCCCTGGCAGAACGTCCAGATTTGGCCATCGTGGATGTGATGATGCCGGATATGACGGGCTATGATGTCATCCGCAGGCTACGTAACAATCCCATTACCGCCAATCTGCGCATCATTGTGCTGACCGCGCGCGGGCAACCTGTGGACCGAAGAGTAGCGACAGATGCGGGCGCCGATGTCTTTCTGACCAAACCCGTAGAAACCACGGTGCTGCTGGATAAAATCAACGAATTGCTCGGCAAGACGCCGGCAAAGGGCGGGGCGCTCATCATCGGCGTGATGGGGTTGGCGGGTGGTGTGGGCAAGACGACCTTAGCCGTCAACCTGGCGTTATTGTTGCAACAGGTTGGACAGACACTACTTATGGATCTCTCCCCCAATTCAGGGCATTGCGCGCTCTTTTTAGGGTTGAAACCGGTACGCCACTGGGGCTTTTTGGTAGAAAATCCAGGCCTGACTACCGAGGGTTTGATGCAACGGCACGATTCCGGGCTGAAATTGCTGGCATCGCCCCCAATGCCGCTACGCCGCGAGGGCATGGATAATGCTTCGCTCAATGCGTTATACGACCTGCTGGGGCGCAATGCCCGCTTTATTGTGGTGGATATGCCCCCAACGCTCAGCGCAGTCTCCCAGCTGACGCTGGACCGCGCTCATCGCGTGCTCATGGTGAGCAGCGACGACCCACCCAGTATTCAATCCACTATGCGCGGGCTACAAGTGTTGGAGAGCGCGCGAGAGCGCACTCTGTTACTGCTAAATGCTGTAAGACCCGGACCACACCCGCCGCTGGAAGCCTTGCAACGCGCACTGCCCGCGCAGATTTTCACACGTCTGCCGTATGATGAAGCGCAAGCCATTGCCCTGCGGCGCGGCGCGCCTTCAGCGATTAGCCAACCAGAATCACCCATCGTCACCGAGTTGCGGCGACTGATAAAGGCGCTGCTCAGCTAATCCCGGCAATTTCAGGGAAGCTGAAAGCGGCCCAGAATCACCAAGAACAAGAACCCAACGACCGTCACATCCAGGAGTAGCAGTGTGGCGAGCAAAAAGCGCTGCCAGGGCAGGAGGTCTTCGAGCACTCCCCCCTCAGGTACCGCCGGGCGCCTACCAGCATGGATGGGGCTGACCGTTTCTTCCTCCCAAATGAGATCATTCATAGGCTGTTGCATAGCCGAGATCCTTCGCTTCCCACGCTAATTGAGACGCACACCACAGGTTATTAAGCTTACCCTCATTCTAGTGAGATTCAATGTTCTTGTCAATACACCGCTGGTTGAGGGGTATAGGACAAATTATTGGGAAGTTCAAAGGTCGGCTGGGTGGGGCCATGCGTCTAGACACTTGAGCACGCTGAAGAGGCGCAGAGGGGGGGGGGCTTTTTGTGATTTTCGTGAACGGGGCTGCGCCCCCGTTCACGAAAATCACTCCTGCAGAAAGAAGGCGCAGAGAGTTGATCGCTGGTGAAGGCCGTTTACAAGATGGCGATCTTATTTTCTCCAATATTCTGTCGTATACCCCTGGTTGAGGGTGCGTTCCAAATCTGGGACGACAATCTCAAGCGCCCCTACGGGACGCATAAAAAGGTGATTTTTCGCAGCGGGGCTTTGCCCCGCTGCGAAAAATCACTCAAAGAAAGGCATTTGCATGATAATCGGCTTG
>JAFGFB010000025.1 GCA_016931315.1 Anaerolineae bacterium | reverse complement strand
GGGAGCTTAGTTCAACACGGCTCTATTTCGGCTGTTAAAGGTCGTTTTTCGTGCTCAACTGAGTCTTGACTTTTACCGCACTCTTTAGTGAAAAAGATCAGGGCTGTGTAGAAACGCGCAGCAAAAGAACGTGAGTTTCTCAGGGGATTTCCTCACGAGCTGCCCCACACGTCATCCACCGGGTCTACTTACACACAAACAGACTAAAGCACGCGCTTATGCAGCTTGATGTGCCCTGAAGCCCGCTTACCAATTGAGGCAAGACACGACGCGAGGACTGTCAAAGCAGTCAAATGTAGAGCCGCGAAATCCACAACAAGATTACAGAGGCGTTCTACGGAGCCACCCGCCTATCCTACCATTTTTGGGTAGAACTGTCAAGTTTTTTCATCTGCTGCTGCGTTGCCTACAACGGAATATGCACACAAATAAGTTGACGAGGCGCAAAATCTGCAGTATAATTTAATTACACCATTCAACATAACATGGCTTTCCAGTTCGATTCCGCGTTACCGCTCACGGTCCGACCTAAAAATCCAGTGCGGATACTCTGTCCATCCATGGCCGCCCCCAATACGGCGAAGGAGGATCCTTATGAAAACTGCAATCTTTCGCCTGAAGGCCTTGCTCATTGTGTTCCCCTGCCATCTTGGTTCTCCCACAGTAAAATTTCATGTTTGCGAGCGACGCTATCTGGAACATCCATAGCCCAGAGAGCGAGGGAATCTGTGCGCCCGGTTGATTGATAACCAAGGCGCACAACGTAACTTACAGGGGGCATAGAAGCGCACTAAACGGGTGCAAATGCCCGATTGTACGCCAGCTTGATGCTGGCACATACATCAGTATACAAGGAGAACGCTCATGTTCAAAAAACACTTTGGCACAAACAGTCTGCGTTGGCTCCTGGCGCTTGTGGTACTGTTGTTGAGCGCCTGCGGTAACATCGAGGAACCTGATTCGCCTGCAGCGTCGCCTCCGCCAGCAGGAGATGGAGCACCATTGACACCACCGCCCATGGCGGACCCCATCCGCCCCGAAGAGTGTACTGCCTATGTGTCCACCAACGGCAGCGATGAGGAAACTGGCACCGAGACAAATCCCTGGGCCACATTTCAACATGCCGCGGACATGGTAGAGCCTGGCGCTACCGTTTGTTTCCGCGGGGGGACCTATGCCACCGCGGAAACCCACTTGAGCCAGTCCGGAAACAGTGAAGGCTTGATCAGCTTCATTGCCTATCCGGGCGAGGCGCCCATTCTGGATGGCGAGAGCAGCGCCAACCAATTGCTGATCCTGACGCAGCACACATCTTATGTACGCATCAGTGGCTTCACCCTGCAAAACTTCAACATCTGGGGGCTAGAGCTCTCCGGCGAGAATCGCCACGTACAACTGGATCACCTGCATATTAGCGGTGGAGAAGCAGCAATCCATTTCACTTACGGTGAGAGCGTCGAATCGGCGCCATCGGAAGGCCCCGTCGAATACATTACGCTGCAAGATAGCATCGTCCACGATAGCATATATTCGGCGGTGGATTGTACACCCGGTCCCTGTAATCACATGGTGATCCAGCGTGTGGAGATTTACAATACAGGCCGAGGCGCCGAGAGTTTCTACGGCTCCGATGGTCTGGAGTTTGCCCGCGGCTACCCCGTGTTAGTGGAAGACTGCTACGTACATGACAACGGCGGAGACGGCATTGACTTGAACTCACGCGACCGGCAGGGCAACGCCACCGGGGTGATTGTGCGCCGCAACCTCGTTGTCCGCAATGCCCTCAATGGCATCAAACTCTGGGCTGGGGGGCGGATTGAGAACAACGTGCTATGGGGGCAGGGAAACTGCGCAATCTGGACCGGCTCATTTCCCTGCGCGATGGAGGTGGTCAACAACACGGTGGCCTACAACATGTGGAATCCTGCTAGCGAGCGCAACTGGTCCCTGGTAGTTGGCTATCCAGAGGAGATGGATTCACCGCCAGTCAGCCTGATTCTGGAGAACAACATCTTTGCCTCCAATGCTGAGCCTCTTGAAGGGGGAGCAACGGGTATCTATCTGGGACCGGGTGTGAAGCTACTGCGAGAGCGGCACAATCTGTTCTGGAGCCGGGAGGAGGGGGAGATTACAGCCGAGTTTGTAACCGGGCGCGATAGCGACTTTAGCCGCGCAGAGATTGCAGACGGCACCTGGGCCGCGGTCACAGGGCAGGGACAGGGTGAAATCACCGAGGATCCACGCCTGGTATCTAGTTGGCCGAATGCCGATCTCCACCTTCAAGCCGGTAGCCCTGCAGTGAATGCCGGGAGCGCCGATGGCGCACCGGATGACGATGCTGAAGGGCACAATCGCGACAATACGCCTGATCTCGGCGCTTACGAGTGCATACAGTAAGGCATTCGCTCTGAAGGCCTGGCAACAGAAGCCGCGATGGCTTCTGTTGCCAGGAAAACCGTTTGAGAGTACCGAACTACTGCGTGGCGCCGTAGGGCGTCAGCACAGATGACGCATGTGCACTTCAGCCATTTTCCCCAGAAGTGCTTCTGGGTGTGCGCAACACGCCTGAAAGCGCTACAGAAACTCCCGGCCGTTTGCGGGCCCCGGTTTGTTTAACCCCAGTAATTGCCTGATTTTTGCGATAAGGCTATGCCCCGCCGCCAGAAATCAATTTTTCTCCCGTGCGCCGTAGAAACGCCTGAAGCTGTCGCCCTCATATGAAATATCCCCTAAAAACGGGGTATACGACAAATTATTGGTCGCATCACACTACATATCAGACCTGGCATGCCTGCCTGAGACAGGGGTGTTTTTGGGCACGGCGTCGGGTACGACGCCGTGCCCAAAAACACTCTCTAAAATCGCGGCTTTAGCCGCTCTTCGTTATGGCAAGCGGGAGAACGCTGAACAGTTACAAAACGCAAGCAGTTTGAACTATACTCAAACAACAGTATACTCAGATAGACAATTCGAAGCCTCTGACGCGTTTACGGGGCATTCGTAGCCATTCAGGGGGCTTCTGCACACCCTGAAAGACGCGCTGTGCGGGTTACACGGTGTGGCGCGATTTCGGTCAGCAATCTGCTGCGAAATCCCTTAAGATACGACTATCCCGTGTAACACAACATATTCAATCTTGCGAGGAATCAAGCATGCTTTATATCGGTCTCGATGATACAGATACCCTTAGAACTCCCGGCACGGGCCAGCTGGCACGGGGCATCGCCGCAATGCTGGCAGAGGACTACCAACGGCATGAATGCCGCATCTCCGGTGTGGTAAGGCAACAACTGTTCTACGACCCGCGTGTTCCCTACACCAAGAACAACAGTAGCGCCTGCATCATGCTTACCAATGTCTCAGAGACCGGTAACGAGCAGGCACAGAGGGCGGAGGAATGTCTGATACAAGCCATCGGTGAAAGGGTGCGCACTTTCATGCAAGCGCACTTCCAACCAGGTAGCGACCCAGGGTTGTGCGTGAGCACGGTCGCGCCGCTGGCATTTACAGCCTTCGGACGGCGAGCGCAACGTGAGCTGGTCACGCAAGCGGAGGCTCGAAACCTGGCAATCGAACACGGGGCGCTCTTGGAGGGCTTGGGCGGCACCGAGGATGGCGTCATTGGCGCGCTGGCGGCAGTGGGACTGGCGGCTTCGGGCGAGGATGGGCGCTACATCCTGGTGGGGCGTAGCCGCGAGTTGACCGGCTTGCAACCCATCGCGGCGCTGCTGAAAGCGGGCATTGCCGAAGTGCAAACGGTTGAGGGCATGCCCGTTAGTGAAGGACTGGTGCTCACGGACCGCCTTCGACCAGCGCGCCGCCATGGGCAACCAATCGCCATTGTCGCCTGGAGCGAAGAGCACGGCGGTTGCTGGTTGCCGTTGAAACTGGATTGACCTTCCTTATGCAGCAGGAACGGTTTGAGAAACGCAAATTCTGCCGCCATTCTTCGGGCTGAAGCGGTCGCTTACCGCTATGCCGACAACGGGCATACGCTGTCGCCAGTATCGCTGGAGGCAGAAGCCGGCGGCTGTCTGGCAGTAACCGGCGTCTCGGGTTGCGGCAAATCCACACTGGCGCGCTGTCTCACCGGCTTGATTCCACATCTGTACCGGGGCGAGATGGCTGGCTCTGTGTGGATCGAAAACCTGCACACGACTACAACATCCCTATGGGAGCTCAGTGAACGCGCCGGCATGGTTTTTCAGAACCCCGCAGCGCAGATGCTGGCAACAACGGTTGAAAATGAGATTATCTTCGGACTGGAGAACCTGGGCTTGCCGCGTCCTGAAATCGCCGCGCGCCTTGAGCAAGCACTAACGCAATTCGGGCTGATTGCACTGCGCGGGCGCGACCCGCGCAGCCTCTCGGGTGGCGAGCAACAGCGGTTGGCGCTCGCCAGCATCATGAGTCGCCGTCCGGCAGCGTTGGTTCTCGATGAGCCGTTCTCGATGCTCGATGGTGATGGCGCGGCAGACCTGGTCGCGGCATTAGCAGAGTTAACGGCGCAAGGGGCGGCGAGCGTGGCCTGTGAACATCGCCTGGAGTGGCTGGAAACGCTGCCAGGGCTACGCACGCTGCACCTGGCAGCACCACACCCCCCAGCGGAGATCGCGCACGTAATACCCCCACTGGCGCGGAAGCGCATGCCCTTTATGCTCGATGTAAGGGGGCTAAGTGTGCAGCGGGGCGTTCACGAAGTACTGCACAATCTCGAATTCCACGCCCTGGGCGGTGAGGTCATCGCCATTGTTGGACGCAACGGCGCGGGCAAGACAACATTGTTGCGAGCATTGGCAGGCCTACAACGGGCAGAGGGCGTCATCACGGTAGACGGCGGGTCCCCGAATCTGGGTATGGTCTTCCAGAATCCCGACGTGCAGCTCTTCAACGCCTCAGTACGTGAGGAGATTCTGTACCGGATTGCTGCACCCGATAGAGAGTTGTATGCCTGGTTGCTAAAAGCTTTGGGGCTGGAACGTTACGAAGCCACACCACCACTGTTGCTCAGCGAGGGTGAGAAGAAACGCCTGGCGCTCGCCACGGTGTTGATGCGACAGCCCCGCGATGGGATTCTACTGGATGAACCGGCATTGGGGCAGGATGACGGGCACAAAACCCAGCTTCTGCACTTAACGCGAGCATTGGCGCATGCCGGGCAATTGGTCATACTCACCACACACGATCTGGCGCTCGCCGCACAAGCAGACCGGCTGTTGCTGTTAGCGGAGGGGCATATTATCGCCGAAGGGACTCCCGCAGCGGTGTTGGGCGACACAGAAGCCTGCCGTCGTGCAGGCATGCGCACACCAGAACGCAGGGCGGAAGGAGCACGTTGAGCACGGAGCACAAACGCCGCAGAAGGCATGAACACCGGGCAACACCCGCGCTCGTGGAGAACTCTCCCTTGCGCAATGCCGACCCGCGCGTGAAACTGGCGCTAAGTCTGGGCCTTTCGCTAGCGGTGATGCTGCCGCTGGCACAGGTGGCGACAGCGTTAGCGCTTTACACATTGTTACTCCTATGGGCGCGGTTACTGCCTCTGGCCGCGCGGCAAGTCTGGCGGCTCAAGTGGCTGCTGGTCGTGCTCTTTGCGGTGGATTGGCTATTTGTGTCACTGGAACTCGCCACAATCGTCAGCCTGCGAATCATCATGCTGACGGGGACTTTCACATTGCTGGTGGCGACGACCACGCCAGATGAACTGCGACTGGCATTTGAATGGCTACGCTTCCCATACCGCTACGCCTTCAGCCTGAGCCTGGCTTTCCAGAGCCTCAACCTGCTGGAACAGGAGTGGCAGGCGATTTTGGAAGCGCAACGAGCGCGTGGAGCGTGGCTCCCACCGCAAAACTGGCGCGCACTTTGGCGAGGACTGAGTGACCTCACGGCGCTGACAGTACCCGCGATTGTCCTGACAACGCGACGCGCCTGGGCGCTCACGGAAGCGGCGTACGCACGCGGCTTTGACTCACCGCGACGGCAGGCTTACCGGCAACTGCAGCTGGCAAGGCTGGATTGGCTGCTGCTCGGCGGCGCGATACTGATTGCAGGCGCCCTGCTGGCATGGCGCACCCTGCTAACAGGACGGTTAGCGATGTGAGATGAAGCCAAAGATTTCAACGAAAGTACACGGCTTCATTGAGTTTCGTATAGAGTAATGTCTTAGGAGAAAGAATTATGTCATCAAAAGCTCGAGTCATTATTGCTCTTGGAGTGCTGGTTTTGATTGTTGCCGCAGTGTTGGGGGTGGAGGCTCTGCGCCGGCGCCAAAGTGCCACGCAGGACCTGCCTCCCGGTAGTATTCCCATCACGCGCAACGGGGAGACTGTCGCCGCGTTCACACCCGCGGACCTGGAGCAGGTGCAGCAAGTGAGTTTTGTGGATGCCGAAGAGGGCAAAACGCAAGAGGGTTGGTTGCTACGCGATGTCCTACGCCTCACCCTCGAAGACATGGCATGGACACCGCAGACGCAGGTCACCGTGGTTAGTGACAGCAAATCAGTGCAACTCACCTGGGCCGAGATAGACGATCCTGCCAACTGGGTGATATTCGACCTGGCAGGGCGAGGCACGCTGAAGCTGGTCTCGGTGCTGGAACGACTGGACACTCGCGATGAGTGGGTGCAAGATGTAACAAGTCTGGTGATCGAATAACCATGAAAGAGCGGTATTTCTCCACGTTCCAACTGATCATGCTGGCGCTATTCTCAGCGCTGGTGGTGGTGGCAAAGGTGGCGCTGCGACTTCCGCTACAGGCATCAGGGCATTCAGGCATCTTCTGGATGGCGATCATCATTGTGGCGGCGGGCGTGATGCCCAAACGCGGGGCGGCGACGCTGGTGGGGCTGACCTCGGGGATTCTTTCGGCTTTCCTGGGGTTAGGCGATTTTGGAGCGCTCAACACATTGCTTTCCTATACCGCCGTGGGCTTAGGCACTGATCTGGCATTGCTGCTGCTACGCGATCCCACACAGCCGGTGATGGCGATGCTGGCAGCGGTGCTCGGACATGTGAGCAAATTCCTGGTCAAGTGGGGCATGGGCGTGATCACGGGGGCGCCAGTCGGTTTTGTGGCGCTGGGACTGGCGCGCGCCTTGCTGAACTACGTCATCTTCGGGGCGCTGGGTGGGCTATTGGGATGTCTGACCCTGGCGGCGCTGCGAAAGGCGGGATTCTTCGCCTATATTGGGGAAAAACGGTAAAGGGAAGATCATTACGCCTCGTCACCAAATGCCTTCACTCACCCTTTAAGAGAAACTATTATTCAGGACATTCTCGAACATAGAGGAGTCATCATCTATGAAATCATTACTGCGCTTGCTCAGCTATATGCGACCCTACCGCTGGGAAGCTTATGCGGCCCTTCTCTTGCTGATTGGCGTGGTCGGCGCGGACCTGGCAATCCCCCGTCTCACGCAGCGCGTCATTGATGAGGGCATCAAATCCCAGGATTTGCCCTTCATCATCCGTACCGCGTCGCTGATGTTCGGCGTCGCCGTTCTGGAGGCTCTGATTTCGGTGGGGAACGTGATCCTCTCTGTGCGCGTCGGCATGAAGACCGCTGCCGATATCCGCAGCGCGCTTGTGCGCAAAGTGCAGACCTTCTCCTTCGGCAATCTCGATCGCCTGCAAACCGGGCAGGTGCTCGTCCGTGCTACCAGCGATATCAACCAGGTGCAGATGATCATGATGATAAGCCTGCGCATTCTCACCCGCGCGCCGCTGTGGGCCGCCGGGGCGCTAGTCATGCTCATTCTCACAGCCCGCCAGCTGGCCTGGATTTGGCTGGCGATGTTGCCCTTTCTCTTCGGAATTATTACCCTGTTCCTCATCAAAGCGCGGCCACTATTTCTCACCGTCCAGCAAAAGCTGGACAAACTCAATACCGTGATGCAGGAAAATCTCGCCGGCGTGCGCGTGGTCAAAGCCTTCGTCCGCGCGGAGCACGAAAAACAGCGCTTCGCGCGTGCGAACGACGACTTGATGACAGACACAATCAAGGTCTTCAACTTTGTGGTTGTGCTGATGCCGTTAATGATGACTACCGTCAACCTGGCCACAGCTGGCGTAATCTGGTTCGGCGGCACCCGGGCAATGACGGGCGAATTGACAGTGGGGCAAATTGTCGCCTCGGTCAATTACATGATCTTCGCCCTGTTCCCGTTGATGATGCTGATCAACATGACAGCGCCGCTTTCAGCTGCCGAAGCCTCCGCAGGACGCATTTTGGAGGTGCTGGATACGGAGCCTGAAGTGCAACCACCCGCCGCGCCGCAACGCCCGGCAGCTCCCGCTGGGCGCGTAGTCTTCGAGGATGTGTGCTTCAGCTACAATCACGGTTGCTCAGATCCCGCCATCTTCCACGTAAACCTGGAAGCGGAGCTGGGAGAGATGGTCGCCATTCTTGGGGCTACCGGCTCTGGCAAATCCACCCTCATTCATCTAATTCCACGTTTCTACGATGTCGCCTCAGGTCGGGTGTTGATTGACGGCGTGGATGTGCGCGATTGGTCGCTGGCTGACCTGCGTGCAACGGTCACTATCGCGCTTCAGGAAGC
>JAFGFB010000275.1 GCA_016931315.1 Anaerolineae bacterium | reverse complement strand
TGGTTTCGGCTGCATACGCCGGGCTGCGTATATCACGGTGGCGGATACGGAAGCCTATTTGTTATACCTGCCGCTGGTGTTGAGAAACACACCCTAACCGAAGAGGTTTGCCACCCAACATCGCTTCCACCCAACGCTGCTTCGGGGCCTACTGGCGGAGGCGTGACGCGCTTTCAGGCAGTTTTCTAGCGAAGGTGGCTTCCACGCGATCGCGGCGCGCCCGAGTCCATCCGTTAGGCGCACCGAATGCCACTGTGAGGAGAAAATAATGAGACCAGGTCCAGACAAAGTCATCGAATGTCCCCATTGCAGGACGCCCGCAAGGGTATTCACGTTATTTTCAGGTAACACATGTGGCGCCAGGACATGGACTGATGGCAAGACGATTGCACTAATGTTGCCCCAACCACCTTTCATTACCAAATGCAGTGGCTGCAATCACTATTTCTGGCTTTCTGAGGCGAAGGTCATCGGTGAAATCCCTGTATGGGAGCCTGAAATGTGGCTAAATCCGCGCACATGGAGGAGAATTCCGGGCAAATGGAGAGCTGCTAAGCACGTGAGAGAACTTTCGGAGATGGAATCTCTTGAGGCTATTGGTGTGCCTGTGGCCCATAACATAGAACAGGAGGTGCATTTGAGAGTTCGCGCCTGGTGGGCTAGCAATGACCCAATGCGATCTCGAGATCAATGTGAAGGGGCCCAGATACAGACAGCATCACCACGTTCTCTCGAAGCGACGATGAATCTTGAACACTTGCTTGAATTGTTGGATGAAAGTGACCCTTACGAACGGATTGTGAAAGCAGAGGTCCTGAGAGAACTGGGACGCTTTGACGACGCAATAGGGCTTCTTGATTTCAACTTTCCAAGTGAATACGCAGGTGTGGCGGCTCTGATACGTGGTTTTGCCAAAAAGAAAGACCCTGTAGTGAGAGAAATCCTTAAGTAGATGCGCCTAACACCCGTCTCCAGTCGACGTCCTCCCGCGCCCTTTTTGGGGACGGTCTTCGTCGGTGTGACGTTCTGGTGGGTAGGCGTTCTCCGCCATAAAGGGGCGCGGCTGACTCGCAGGACGTTAGCCTGCTCTCCCTTTTCATGCGCTGTTTATGGGGGATAATTGCAATGGATAGGGTCACGGTATTTGACAAACACGCTGACGAGTATGACCACTGGTTTGATGAAAACAAGCAAATCTACCAAGCCGAAGTCAGCACATTGCGGCGGCTTATGCCTCAAACGGGGTTTGGTATAGAAGTCGGCATTGGGACAGGGCGGTTCGCAATTCCATTTGGGATTAGGATGGGCGTCGAACCGTCCAGAAATATGGCGCAAATTGCCACGTCGAGAAACATTGCCGTTTGCCTGGCAATTGGAGAACATTTGCCTTTCGATGATCATTCTTTCGATTTTGTTTTGTTGGTCACAGTGGTATGCTTCGTGAAGGATGTAGCGCAATTGCTCCGCGAAGTCAGGCGAGTCACCAAAGTTGGCGGGAAGGTCATTACCGCCTTTATTGACAAAGATAGTCCGTTGGGACAGGTATACGAGTCACGCAAGGACACCGACAAGTTCTACAAAGAGGCACACTTCTACTCGGCGTCAGAAATGATCGCGCTCGTTCGGCGCGTTGGCTTGGGTGACCTACAATTCTGCCAGACGATTATCGGTCTTCCCCAAAATGGCACGACGGCTTATCAAGTCCACAATGGCTACGGCGCAGGCGCGTTCGTAGCTGTCAGTGCAACAAAACTCGATTTGGAAGGAGATACCGGATGAGAATTCTGTTTATCATCAATGACGCTCCCTATGGCTCCGAGAAAGCATATAACGCTTTACGAATGGCAATGACGCTGCAAAAAGAGCATTCGAATGTAGAGGTTCGTATTTTCCTAATGGCGGACGCGGTCACGTGTGCCTTGCCCAAACAAAAAACGCCGCAGGGATACTATAACATTGAGCGGATGCTCATGGCAGTTATCAATAAGGGCGGGCAAGTAAAGGCTTGTGGGGGGTGTTCCGAAGCGCGTGGGATAAAAGGGCTTGCCTTGCTTGAAGGGGTTGAGATCAGCACGATGAGTCAACTGACACAGTGGACAGTTGAGGCAGACAAAGTGCTTACGTTTTGAAAAACACATCAAACCTGGCTTTCACAAGCAGAAGCAGGTCAACATTGCATCGACCCGGTGCACCTATCGCCACAGGTATCGGCGGTGCTGTGCGCTTTGAGGTAGTCTGCTGGCGAAGGGGTTCTCAGCGCATCCGCCGCGCGGGTTGTGGTAGGTCGTTGGGCAGCTGCAGCATATTCCATTCAAGTTGACAGATGAGCAGAACCATCGATCTACACGGTTTGATAGTAGATGAGGCGATGCTGGAATTCATACAGTTCTATAACCAATGCCTCGAAAGTGGCTACCGAGGTCGAATTGAGGTCATCCACGGGTATGGCTCTTCGGGGCAAGGCGGTGCCATAGTGCGCGCATTGCGCGCCTATGTGAAAAGTAACTCAAGCAGGTTTGAGAGTATTTTTCATGGAGACGACCTCGGTAATCCAGGTATCACAGTCCTATACCCAAAGGAAGCTCTAGCGGAGCTTGAGGCTTCGCCCAGCCCTGTCGGTGAAGCGATCCGGAGATTCTGTGTAACACCGAAATCAGAGCAGAGAATTCTGGCGAAGCTACGTGGTCGTTTTGGTGATCGCCTGATTAGTGAAAATCTACGAGAAATGGTCAATCGGGGTCAGTTGCGCATTGTTCGGAATGGCACAGGAGTGTTTTACGAATCCACCTGATGCGATATCACCGCCGTCTAAAAACGGCATGCGCCCGAATGGGAATATCGAGGCATTCGTGCGCAAGGCTTGGCGGTGAGGTAGGCGGTTTGTTGAGGGGCGGTGCGGTGGGGTGGATTGGTGGTTCCTCAATGCGAGAGGCACAAGCGATTTGCAGAAGGGAGGAAGAGCGATGAGAATAACCAATATGACACATGATTCCATGCATAGTGCGAGAAACGCGAGCACAGCGACGGCTGCGTTTCTTTTTGTGTTCGTTCTGGTGATCAGCCCGCTCTCGACTACCTGGTTTGCGCCCAACGGCGCCCGGCTCGTAGCAGCCAGATCGCGGCTCCCCGCCTCAGTAGCCCCTTCTGGTGACGATTGGACTGTACCAGCACCTCGGGGCACCCCGCTGATCTTCATAGAGAACGTCGGCCAATTGGATGAGCGCGCCCATTTCCAGGTACGCAGTGGCCGTACGACGCTCTTTTTGACTCATGATGCGCTGTGGCTAAGCCTTACTGAACCATGGTCCCAGCCCGACCCCATCCCGGAAGCCATAATGCCCGGCGCGGTTGAGACTGGAAGCAAGGCCGGCCGCCAGGCCAACCTCAAGCTGAGTTTCCTGGGCGCCAATCCCCATCCGCAACTGGAGCCTTTTGACAGACTGGAAACCCAGATTTCCTTCTTTTCCGGAAACGATCCCTCCGAATGGCACACGAATGCGCCTGCCTGGGCTGGCGTGCGCTACGCGGATCTCTATCCTGGCATTGACCTGGAGATCACCAGCCAGAACGGGCAACTGGACCTCCGGATGGTCGTCCGGGCGCCTTCGGCGCTACAGGGCGTGCGCCTGCAGGTGGAGGGAGCGGATACCCTGGCTCTGGAGGGCAACTACCTGCGCCTCACCACCCTCCTCGGCGACATTGCCCTGCCCTTGCTGACCGTTGATGGGACTGCGCCGAATATCGAACCCGCTATCTCGGTGGTTGACGAGATTTATCAGGTATCGGCTCCCTTTGCATCAATATCCCCATCTGCTATCCCTGCGACGGCGCCAAGGTCTTCCCCTTTGCTCTACAGCACTTATCTTGGTGGGAGCGGTGACGACCAAGGACGCGACATTGCCCTGGACGGCGAAGGCAATGTCTACGTTGTCGGCCAAACCTCCTCCACGGACCTGCCCACCACGCCTGGGGCCTACGACAGGCTGTACAACGGTGGGAACTACGATGTGTTCGTGACCAAATTGAGCGCGGAGGGCAGCACACTGCTCTACAGCACCTATCTCGGCGGAAACGATGAAGACGGCGGGAACAACATCGTCGTCGACGGTGCGGGCAATGCCTACATCATTGGCGCCACCCGCTCAAACGATTTTCCCACTACCCCTGGCGCCCTGGATAGGACATTCAACGGTGGTCAGGATGCATTTGTGGCAAAGCTGAACGCGGCGGGTGATGGCCTGGTCTACAGCACCTATCTTGGGGGCAGCGCTGATCAAGATGGTCGTTGCATAACGCTAGACGACGCCGGCAATGCCTACGTGGGCGGTGCGACGTATAGCGGCTTCCCCACCACCCCCGGTGCGGCACAAACCACCCATGGCGGCCTGATTGATGGATACGCCGCGAAATTGAGCTCGGATGGCAGTACACTCCTGTACAGCACCTATCTCGGCGGCTACAGTTATGACCTGATTGACGGGATTGCCCTTGATAACGCCGGAAATGCCTACGTTGCGAGTCATACTCACTCTACCGACTTTCCCACGACGCCCGGCGCCTGGGATAGAGTCTGCGACAATTGTGGAACAAACTACAGTACCGACGGAGCCGTGGCCAAGCTGAACGCCGATGGCAGTCAGTTCATCTACAGCACGCTCATTGGCGGCACCGATGCTCCGGCTGCGGATCTCCTACGAGACATTGCAGTAGATAATGCGGGCAATGCCTATCTCACAGGTTGGACCTCTTCCAGCGACTTTCCCACCACACCCAATGCGTTGCAACCCGGTTTTGGCGGCGGCGAATATGATGCTGTCGCGGTCAAGCTGAACGCCGATGGCAGCGATTTGCTCTCTAGCACCTACCTGGGCGGCAGCGGCACAGAGGCAGGTCACCGCATCGCCATAGACGACGGCGACCATGCCTACATCACGGGCTACACAACCTCAACGGACTTGGTCACGGTTAACCCGCTACAAGCTGCCAACGCCGGCGGTTGTGATGCATTCGTGGTCAAGGTGAACACCGATGGCAGCGCGCTGCTCTATAGCACCTACCTCGGCGGCAGCGGGGACGAAAACAGCCTCAATCCCCCCCATGATTTCACCGGCATTACCGTGGGTCCCACAGGCAAGGTCTATCTCACAGGCATTACCAGCTCACTCGACTTTCCGACAACCGCTACCGCTTATGACCTATCTTTCAACGGGGGAGCATCCGATATCTTTGTGACCAGCATCGACATCTTTGCCGGCCCCAGCATCCACTACGCCGCCCCCTCAGCCGTGGGCAGCGGCAACTGCTCCACCTGGACCAACGCCTGCACCCTGCAAACCGCGCTGGCGACTGCCGTCAGCGGCGATGAGATTTGGGTCCAGGCGGGCGTGCATTACCCGGGCGCAGTCGTCACCAATACGTTTCAACTGAAGAACGGCGTCGCTCTCTACGGCGGCTTTGCCAGCACGGAGAGTGCCCGCGACGAACGCGACTGGCACGCTCACCTCACCGTCCTGAGCGGCGATATTGACCGAAACGATCTGACCGACCCCAGCGGCGTGGTCACCAGAACGGTCAACATCACCGGTGCCAATGCCTACCACGTCGTCGTCAGCAGCGGGACGGATGCCACCGCCGTGCTGGATGGCTTCATCATCACCGCCGGGCAAGCGCGTGAAGACAGCATCTCGCCTCATTATTACGGCGGCGGAATCCTCAACTGGAACTACAGCAACCCGACGCTGAATAACGTCACCTTTTCCGGCAATACGGCGGGTTTCGGTGGCGGGATGTTCAACTGGCACAGCAGCCCGATATTGACGAACGTGGCATTCTCCGGCAACTCAACTCTTTGGGGTGGCGGCGGGATGTACAACTTGTACGGCAGCCCGACGCTGACGAACGTGGCATTCTCCGGCAACTCAACTCTCTGGGACGGTGCCGGGATGTACAACTGGTACTGCAGCCCAACGCTGACGAACGTCACCTTCTCCGGCAATTCGGCTGACTCCGCCGGTGGCGGGATGACCGCCAACGGGAGCACTCCAATGCTGACCAACGTCATCCTGTGGGGCAACACCGCCCCCAACGGCGCGGGCATCTACAACGTCAGTAGCACCCCCACCATCGCCTACAGCGATATCCAGGGCTGCGGCGGCTCCAGCAGTTGGGCTTCAACCTGTGGCACAGACGGCGGTGGCAACATCGAAGCTGACCCGCTCTTTGTGGATGCCGATGCCGTCGATGATACCCCCGGCACCGCCGACGACAACCTGCGCCTGCAACTCACCTCTCCGGCGATTGACGCAGGCGATAACAGTGTTGTGCCTTCTGGCATCGTTACCGATCTGCACGGCAAACTGCGCTTTGTGGACATTCCCTTTGTGCCGGATACCGGCAACGGCACGCCGCCGATTGTGGATATGGGCGCGTGCGAGGCCCAGCAAGTTGTTGATGCAAAGCTGAACAAGGCGGTACTACCGCTGGCGGTTGCGCCGGGGGAGCATATCACCTTCACTCTCACGCTCACCAACCATAGCAGCATCACCGCCACCGGCGTTGTCGTCACCGATACGTTGCCAGCCTGGATGGAGAACGTGTCTTTTACCTCGACGCTCAGTGTGACTGACACGGGCCACTTCTCACGTTATGTGTGGGCGGTGCAGGACCTCAAAACGGGGCAGAGTGGTGTTATCACCGTCAGCGGCGTGTTGACTGTGCCCCTGACCGCCGGGACCTACACTAATACGGCTTCCATCTTCGCGGTTGGCGATTTGCCGACGGAGAACAACACAGCCGTCATCACCTTCACTATCTCCAATGTCCCGCCAGCCTTCACCAGCGTGCCGGTCACCACGGCAACGCAGGATGCGCTCTACACCTACACGGCAACGGCAGAAGATGATAACGGCGACGCGCTGACCCTCACGGTACCGACGCTCCCCGCCTGGCTGACTCTGACCGACAATGGTGACGGTACGGCCACCTTCTCCGGCGCGCCGGGCAACAATGATGTGGGTCAGCACCTCGTTGTGCTTCGCGTTACCGATAACGTGGGAGCATTTGCTGAACAGGAGTTTGTCGTCACTGTATCCGAAAGACCACAGTACTACATCTATCTGCCACTCGTGCTCAGTAAATGGTCGCCACAGCCCAAAGAGCCGCCCAGCACCGATTGCAGCTGACGCCAACCCTTGCTGCCTTCACAACGTGGCTTGGCCTGCGAAGGTGATTGCCTTTCAAGCGCATCTCGCTGGCGGCTACGGGCGGCGGCTCGGCCAGCCGTTCGTGCGCCAAGTGCAGCTTGGCGGTTCTTTCGGGGTGCAAGTCCCTTCTGAACTCGGCCTGACCAACCATGCATAGGAATGGTACAGTGCTGAAGGAGGCGCTCCGCTCGGTTGAAGGAGTGACCGTCGAAAAGAGAAAACCTCGACGTTGAAGAAGGGAGGTCAGCGATATCAACAAGCCTGCCAGAGAGGGACACAAGAACTTGGGAGACCCGCAAGTTCCTGACGCAAAGCAGGGTGGCGGAACGAAACATCAGGGTGGGAAGCCAGAAACAGACGGGGTCAGACTAGACCATCGTACTCCGAGACAGGACTGCTGATGGGAAGGGCTAACAGGAATGCGCAACTTGCACAGGAAACATAGCGCGGACCTGGTGGGCCGCTAATATTGTGCCAACCTCACTGCGGGAAACCGGCAGCTGCTGGCCAATACAGTTCGCATACGGACGCGAGTATTCCTGAAAAGCCCGGTGCGGTAGTTCCGCACGCCGGGGTTTGTGCGGGGGCTGTTGGGTGACTGGCGTTCCTACCGTGATGGCGGCAGCCGCGTCTGGAGACAAGGAGCAAGCGACACCATGAGCGATAGATTGCTACAGGAACCTGGCGAGATTCAGGACACCATCCGGCGCGTGCTTGAGCGGAACCGGCTCGCTGTGCTGGCTACCCAGCGTAACGGTCAGCCTCAC
>JAFGFB010000274.1 GCA_016931315.1 Anaerolineae bacterium | reverse complement strand
GCGACTGCTTTTAGCCCCGGTCCTGGAGCGCGAGCGCGTGCTCTGCCAGTTCTTGCGCGACGCGCCGCACCTGATCGGCGGAAGCGGGCTGGGAGCAGCGACAGCGACGGTCGAGCCCTGGCCGCATCAGGTCGCTGTAGCCCAAAAGATCATCGAGACCTATCCGGCGCGCTACCTGCTGTGCGACGAGGTGGGTCTGGGCAAAACTATCGAGGCCGGGCTGGTGTTGCGCGCGCTGTGGCTGCGCGGACACGTCAAGCGGGCGTTAATCCTCGCGCCCAAATCTGTGCTACGCCAATGGCAGGAAGAGCTCTACGAGAAATTTGCTCTCAATGTACCGCTTTATACCGGCAAGGATTTCGTGGATTACTGGGGCGCGAATCTGCCACCAACGACAGCCAATCCCTGGGATGGTGTTAGGCTGGCGCTGGCTTCCAGCCAGCTGCTCAAACGCCGCGACCGGCAATCCGAGCTCTTAAATGCCATCCCCTGGGACCTGGTGCTGGTAGACGAAGCTCATCACGCCCGGCGCAAGGATTTCGTCGACCAGACGGCATACCGTCCCAATCGCTTGCTGGAGTTACTGCGGGGGCTGCGCACGCGCACCCAGGGCTTGCTATTGATGACGGCTACGCCGATGCAGGTAGACCCCATCGAGGTCTGGGATCTGCTGGAATTGCTGGGGCTGAGTGACGAATGGGGTGCAGATGGACGTGAATTCCTGCGCTTCTACACCGAGATGCGCAAACCGGAACCGGATTGGCAATTCATCTTCCACATGGCGCAGGCTGAGCAGCAACTTACACGCCGGCAGCCAGATGCGGCATGGAAACGCAAGGCAGAACGATTGGGGGCAGTCGAACGTCTGCAACTGCACCAAGTCCTGGAGGCTAACGAACCAGAAGCAGCCGCCACAAAATTCGCCCTGCTCACCCCACGGGCGCGCGCCTTGGCTGAGACCTGGCTGAAAGAAGCCACCCCGCTACGCCGCCTGGTATTCCGCAACACACGCCCTCTCCTGAGGGAATATGTTCAGCGCGGGTTGCTGCGCGAAAATGTCGCCACGCGCCGTCCGCGTCTGATGTGGATTGACATGCGTGAGGAAGAGCGCACACTCTATCTCCGCATCGAAGAATACATCAGCAGTTTCTACCGCAAGTACGAAGCCAAACGCAAAGGGCTGGGCTTTGTGATGACCGTTTACCGCCGGCGACTCACCAGCAGCTTTTACGCTGTGCGACGTAGCCTGGAGCGACGCCTGGCTTTTCTGCGCGGGCAAACCGGAGATTTCTGGGATGACGACGATTTAGAGCAGGACGCACTCACGTTGGACCTGGATGAGGAGCTGCCTACAACACACGATGCAGACTATCAGGAAGAGATCGCCTATGTTGAGGATTTCCTGAATGCCCTGAGAACCTTGAGTGGCTATGATTCCAAGATCGAACAGTTGCAGCGCGACCTGGAAACCGCTTTCCGCCAACGCGATACGGCGCTGGTCTTCACCCAGTACACCGACACCTTGGATTTTCTGCGCGACCAACTGCGTCAGTTATATGGCAGCCAGGTCGCCTGTTACAGCGGACGTGGGGGTGAATGGTGGGATGGTAACGCCTGGGTGCCCATCACCAAAGAAGTGCTCAAGCAAGACTTCCGACAGGGAGAACGGATCAAAATCCTGCTGGCAACAGAGGCCGCCAGCGAGGGCCTGAACCTGCAAACCTGCGGTGTGCTTATCAACTACGACATGCCCTGGAATCCCATGCGGGTCGAGCAACGCATTGGGCGCGTAGACCGCATCGGTCAACGCTACAACCAGGTCTGGATTTACAATTACTTCACCACCGATACGGTGGAGGCTAATGTCTACAAAGCCTTGAACGCACGCATTGATTGGTTCGAGGATGTGGTAGGACCGTTGCAGCCCATCCTGGCACAGGTAGGGCGAGCCATCCAACGTGCAGCGCTGGCGAGCGAGGCGGAGCGCGCCCAGGTTTTGGAACACGAATTGGACGATATTGAAGCCGCGTTGGATGAGATAGACACGCAGCTGAACCTGGATGCATGGGCGGCACAGGCGGAGACTGGCGCGACCTGGTCTTCGCCAGTGACATTGGCAGAGATGGGGGCTTTCGTATTAAAATCGCCCACTGTGGAAGCATGTTTCCGCCCCCACGAGGCGCTTGAAGACGCCTATTGGCTGAAGCTCGATGGACAAGAGCATGCTGTGACCTTCGAGCGGCGTCTGTTCGACGAGCATCCCAACACTTTGCAATTGCTCACTTACGGAAATCCGTTGTGGGAGCAATTGCTGACGACCATCAATGTGCCGGAAAGCGTTGAACGGCCTGGGGGTGCAGTACTTCGGGTCGCAGTTGACACACCCTTGCCGCGGGTGGCTTACTATGTCCTGACAGAGAATACCCCCCGGCAGTTAGAGAATATGCAGGCTTTGTATCAGGCTTTACAGGACAATGCCACGCCGGATTGGACGGCAACCCACATCGAGGCAGCACAAAACGCCGCACAGGCTAGAGTTGAAGAGGAGTGGGCACATATTCGGGCGGGACAAGCGCAACTGCATGAAGCGCGTCGTGCGGCACTATTGGCACAGGCGAGGCGACTCCTGCTCGATGCGACGCTGACTGAATTAGCCTTGGGACAACAGCTCAGTCTGCTGGATAGCAGCAGCTACCCGCTAAGTTTCGATGTACAGGCAATACTAGGGCTGAAGCGACACGGTTACCCCTGGGCGGGATTGGTACTTTTGCTCCAACAGCAAGCCGCTCTCAGCAAGCCGCAGCCTACCGACCCATTCTTCGTGCGCATCCAAGGAAGCACCGCTGACCAACTGAAAAGGCAGTTTGAGCGCCTCACGCACCAGGCCAAACACTTGCTAAGAGAACTAGCTGCATGTAAGCAGAACGTGTGAATCAGAGAAGCGCCACGTGCCCGGAGAAAAACGTCCTATGCGCCTGGGATTGTTGACGCAGCCTCTGGGATTATAACCGAAACCGACGGTCAACACAACATTGACAAAGCCGCCCTGCCATACAGACTTTTGGAGCATTTCGTTTCGCACGATGAACTGAGCTTTCACCAAGTCCCGCGTCAGATCGTAGGTAGCAATTCACCGTGTTCTCCAAGGTCCCGCAAAGCGATTTGTTCTATCCCAGTATAGGCGAACTCGGTCAGAACGCCGCATATCGCAACATGATTGACCGCAAGCATGTGAATTTCCTGCTCTGCGAGTCGCACGCGTCGAGACCCTAATGGATGCCGCGCCCGGTTCACCCGAGGAGGAGGAACTGGAGGTGTTCGCGCACCTCATCGAAGCCTATGAGGAGGAACATTTCCCCGTCGCGCTGCCTGACCCCATCGAAGCGATTTGGTTCCGCATGGAACAAGCCGGGCTGATCCGCCAGGACCTGATTCCGTACCTGGATAGTCGCAGGCGGTGACGCGCCTGCCTACCCTCAGTCGCAGCACCACGGCGGGGAGATTCAGGGGTGGCGCGGTCACAGACCGGCCACAGCTCGGGTTCTGCCATCCTGTCAATCCTGTTAATCCTGCAAATCCTTTGTCCCCTACCGCTTCTCCCCCACGTACGCGAAGAAGCCGGCTTTGCG
>JAFGFB010000273.1 GCA_016931315.1 Anaerolineae bacterium | reverse complement strand
CACCCCCTGCGCCCAACGCTCCAGGAGTTTGGCTGCCGCCTCAGCATGCGCCTGCTCAGCATGGACACGCGCGAGGTACGTGTACGCAAGTTCCAGCGCTCCGCCTAAATCGCCACAGGCTGAATGGGTCACGATTTCCTCAACGAACGCCTTGCCACCGGGATAGGGCCATTGAAGCAGCAAGTGGGCAAGAATCATCTGGTCACGATGGAACTCGGTGAACATACGGTAGCCACTGGCAGTGCGCGGCACAGGCGGAAGGTAGCCCGCAGCCTCGAAGAGCCGCACGGTGTTAGGATGTACCCCCGCGGCTTTGGCAATCTCGGATGTAAGCAGAAATTCGCGCACCATAAGACATACGACGTGATCAAGTAAACCTTAATGGGCAAACGCTGGGACAACCGTTTATGAACCACAACGTGGGATTTTTTCCCACGCTACCAGCGCCTGAGCACGGGTTTCGGATTTTGCGCCGCCAGTGTCAATGATGACATCGGCGCGCGCCAATTTCTCGGTTTGCGGTGGTTGGGCATGAATTCGACGCAGGGCTTCAGCGCGAGTGAGTCCCCGACTGTTCTCAAGACGATGTACCTGCTCTGCTTCAGTACACGTGGTGACCCAGATGGCATCGTAAGTCTCTGCCATACCGCTTTCCAGCAATTTGATCGCTTCGACCACCACTACAGCTGTACCGCTAGTGCGAATGCGTCGCTCGACCTCGGCAATTGTCGCCGGATGCACCAATTGTTCGAGACGCCGCAATTCAGCCGGGTCACTAAAAACAATAGCGCCCAAAGCACGGCGGTCAATACTCCCATCGGGAGCAAGAATACCTTCGCCAAAATGCGCTACTACAGCTTGATAGGCTGGCGCCCCAGGCAGCATCATTTCGTGAGCCACTTTGTCAGCATCAATGTAAGCGGCGCCCCAATTCCTGAGCAACTTCCCAACATTGGATTTCCCGGTCGCGATATTGCCGGTCAGACCAATGCGATAGGGTAAACAATCACCAGAAACTTCAGGTGAATCAGCAGCAGAAGACGGATGATCAGTAACATTCCCTATTGCTGGCAGATTTTCCTCAGTCATAGCGTCATCCTCTAGTCTTCGTCTCCGATTCATAATCCATCACCGCGCCAGCAACTGTAGCCCACTCCTCTAGCAAGGCATTCAAATGGGCTTCAATCTGGCGATATTCCGCGCCGAGTTTAGTCACCCGGCTGATATCTTGCGCGCGTCCTGCCAGGTCCAGAGCAGTAGTGAGCTGCTGCAGATGCTGTTCCTGCTCATGAATGACCGCCTCAAGCGCTTCCAGGCGTTGCTGCTGACGCGCTTGAGCACGCTGTTGTTCGCGTTCAGCCTGGCGCGCTGCTTCGCGTTCTGCACGCTCTTTGTCCTCCAGCTGGCGCACGGCTGGAGCGCCTTCGCGCCGCAGCTGATGCCACTCGGTATATGTCTGATAGCCCTCAAAGATGTGCAAAGTCCCATCCGCGATGGACCATACGTGCGTCGCGAGTTGCCGAATCAGATAACGGTCGTGGCTGACCAGCAGCACGGTACCAGGGAAATGTGCTATCACATCCTGCAGCGTCTCCTGCGAAGGCAGGTCCAGGTGATTGGTCGGCTCATCTAACAGCAGGACATTTGCGCGCTCTAATGCCAGCAGCGCCAAAGCCACGCGTGCGCGCTCGCCGCCGGAGAGCACGCCAATCGCCTTGAAAACGTCATCCCCACGGAAACCGTAACGCGCCAGAAACGCGCGGCCCTCGCTGAGCAAATCAACACCCGCATCCGCGAGGGTTTCCAGCACCGTGAGATTAGGATCCAAATCTGCCTGCACCTGAGCAAAATAGCCCAATCGCACCGCCGCGCCGATACGCACCCGCCCAGAAAGAGGCGGCAGCGTCTGCAGAATGGTTCTTAGCAAGGTGGTTTTGCCGGAGCCATTGGGACCGACCAAAGCTACCCGCTCGCCACGATGAATCTCAGCCTCCTCAACCGTCACCAGCGGCACACCAGGTTCGTAGCCGGATTGTAAATCATAAAGCCCCAACACCAGGTTGCCACTGCGGATATTCGTGTGTAAATCAAGCCGAATATGTTGAGCGTCCTGAGGGCGTTCGAGCCGCTCGACACGCTCCAAACGTCGAAGTCGTCCCTTAGCCTGTGTACTGCGCTGCCCTGCCATGTAACGACGAATATAATCCTCAGTCTTGGCGATGTTCTCTTGCTGCGCCTCGAAAGCCGCTTGCTGTTGCTGGCGGCGCGCGTGACGTTGCCCGGTATAAGCCGTGTAATTACCCCGGTAAGCCTCGATTTGTGCGGCGGTAAGCTCCCATACGCGTGTTGCCACGGCGTCAAGGAATTCTCGATCGTGGGCGACCACAATCAAAGCTCCTCTCCAGCTGCGGAGCTGCTCCTCCAACCATTCAATACCCTCAATATCGAGGTGATTGGTCGGCTCATCCAGCAGCAGAAGGTCCGGTTCTTCCAACAACAAGCGCGCCAATAACGCGCGCGTCTTCTGCCCACCGCTGAGATGCGCCACAGGTATCGCAAATTCAGTTTTGGGGAAGCCCAGTCCGCCAAGCACCTGCCCAATGCGGGCCTCATAAGTAAAACCGCCAGCAACATCGAAAGCTTCTAGCAGCGCCCCGTAGCGCTCCAATGCGGCTTCGTCACCCAGCGCCATGTGATGCTCCAATGAGCGCAATTCGCGAGCCTGCTCCAGCAGGCCCTCAAAAACGGCTTCCATCGCCTCCCACAGTGTCCCGGTGCTGTCGAAGTCGGGATTTTGGGGCAAATAACCCAGGCGTGTGTGGCGCGCGCGCGCCACCGCACCGGAATCAGATTCCAGACGTCCGGCGACAATTTCCAGCAGCGTGCTCTTGCCGCAGCCGTTGAGGCCTACCAACGCGATACGATCGCCAGGATGGACCTCGAAGGCGACGTTCGACAGAATCAGGTCTGCCCCGTAGAATTTGCTCAGGTTTGATGCAGTTAAAAGCGCCATAGTGAATGCACCATCATCAGGTGGCAACGCGAGTTATTATACCAGAAAGCGCCCACAACAGGATGACGGGGTGTGTTTCAACCTGGGGGCAAAAGCAAGATGACTAGCATGCAAATACCTTCTCTTTGATTGATTTTTGGCGATGGGGCTTTGCCCCATCGCCAAAAATCAACTTTCTCCGCACCCAAAAACATCTTGCGTCTTGTGGTAGTGTATCTATTTCGGTGGAAATTAGCCTTGGGGCTGGGTCTGGTGAAACTCCTGCACCACTTGTACCATCATGGCCTTG
>JAFGFB010000272.1 GCA_016931315.1 Anaerolineae bacterium | reverse complement strand
TTTCTGCGCCTTGAACTTGGAAGCGACTATTCAGTTGTTAAGGTACTGCCTCTTGACAAAACTTAGAACATCTCTTTGGCGTGCCAAAGTGTCTATCCGCAGGTGTCTCCCCAAGCTGACCTTTGAACTCCCCAATAATTTGTCCTACCCCCACAATACAAATGTCAATTGACTTATACCCAGAGCGGGTATAATATAGCGTATCAGGTTGTTTCTGGTAGTTGAATCCTATGGGAACTCAGACAGACCTGGCGTTTAAACTGGTTCTACGATGATGTCGGTATTACTGAGCACTGCACATCTACAACAAGCCGTGTTTTCCCCAGCTTGTATAGGTGCACTATGCATGTGCTCTCCGCATCTGCAGTCTCCACATAACTGGCACCCGACTTGCAGCACTTACCATCTTCTAACCTAAGTAATTGAACAAAATCCCATTGACGACGGTATTTATGCTGAAAAAGCAAGTTATTTCGTGGAGCTTGAAAACGAGAGCAGGAGTTGCGGAGTCCAGATAGGCATTATCCGGCAGTGCCGGGAAAATCGGCCTTTTTCGGAAGGCAGTCATTCTTTCAGGAGCGAAGAAACGCATGACGGAACAGCAAACACAATCAGCCTGGCAACATCTTTTGGACGTTAGAAACCTTGAAACACAATTCCACACCGAGGACGGCGTCGTTCACGCGGTCAATCGCATCTCGTATACCATGGACGAGGGTGACACGCTGGGTGTGGTGGGCGAAAGCGGCTGCGGCAAGAGTGTCCACGCGCTCTCCATCATGCGGTTGATTCCGAATCCGCCCGGGAAAATTGTCGGCGGCGAAGTCATCTTCCGTGGCAGGAACCTGCTTCAACTAACTGACGATGAGATGCGGCGCGTGCGCGGCGCCGATATTGCGATGATCTTTCAGGATCCGATGACGTCACTCAATCCGGTATTGACAGTAGGCTTCCAGGTTATGGAAGCGCTCAAACTGCATCAGGGTATGGATGATAAAGCAGCCCGCGCTCGTGCAGAGGAGCTGTTAGTGCTGGTGGGCATCCCCGAGGCGCGACAGCGGCTCGATGATTACCCTCACCAGTTTTCGGGTGGGATGCGACAGCGTGCGATGATTGCGATGGGGCTGTCCTGCAACCCGGGCTTGTTGATTGCCGATGAGCCTACGACCGCGCTCGATGTCACAATCCAGGCGCAGATTGTAGATTTGGTGAAACGCCTGCAAGAAAAAATCGGCATGGCAGTAATCTGGATTACGCACGATTTGGGTGTGGTCGCGGGAATGGCACGCCGCGTGAATGTGATGTACGCCGGCAGCATTATTGAATCGGGTCCCGTAAAGGAAATTTACGCCAACCCCCACCACCCCTATACTGTGGGATTGCTCGGCTCGTTGCCCGGATTGCGGCGCGAACGCGCGAAACGGCTATACTCCATCAAAGGTGAGCCGCCAGATTTGGTAGGCGAACTCAAAGGCTGCCCTTTTGCACCGCGCTGCGCCTACCGCGTGGAGCGCTGCGCCTTTGAGATGCCAGTTCTGGAAGAAGTTGGAACGCAGCACGTTGCTGCCTGCTGGGAAAAAGCCAATGTGAGGAGAGTACAATGACGATTGCCACCCCTGCTACGCCCCCAACCGAGTCGCGCGAGGTCGTCTTGCGCGTTGAGAACCTGAAGAAATATTTCCCCATTCACCGCGGGATCTTCCAGACCCACGTGGGGGATGTCAAAGCTGTGGATGGCATCAGTTTTACCGTTCACCGCGGCGAAACATTGGGCCTGGTGGGCGAAAGTGGCTGCGGCAAAACCACAGCTGGGCGCACCATTATCCGCCTCTACGAACCGACCGCCGGTCGCGTGGATTTCCTCGGCACGGATATGGCATCGCTGAAAGGTGAATCCCTACGCCAGGTACGGCAAAAGATGCAAATGATCTTTCAGGACCCCTACGCCTCGCTGAACCCGCGCATGAGCGTGCTGAAGATTGTTGGCGAGCCGTTGGAGGTCTTCCACATCGCCGCAGGCGAGGAACGCAAAGAGCGTGTGGCGCAACTGTTGGAGCTGGTAGGGCTGAATCCTGATTTCATGCGTCGCTATCCTCACGAATTCTCAGGTGGGCAGCGCCAACGCATCGGGCTGGCGCGCTCGTTGGCGCTCAACCCCGATCTCATTATTTGTGACGAACCTATCTCAGCCTTGGATGTCTCGATCCAGGCACAGGTGGTCAATCTGCTCGAAGATCTCCAGGAGAAACTAGGGCTGACCTATGTCTTCATCGCCCACGACCTGAGCATGGTGCGCCATATCAGCGACCGCATCGCGGTGATGTACCTGGGCAAGATTATGGAGTTGACGGACCGGGATACGTTATACGGCAACCCGCAGCACCCGTACACACAGGCGCTGCTCTCTGCCGTACCCGTTCCAGACCCCGTGATCGAGGAGAAACGACAACGCATCATTCTGGAAGGCGACCTGCCCAGTCCCGCACACCCACCTAAGGGGTGCAACTTCAACACACGTTGTCCCAAGGCTTTCGATAAGTGCTTCGAGGTGGATCCGGAGATCGTGGAAACTGCGCCGGGCCACTTTTGTGCATGCCATCTGGTGAAGAAGATGGCGTGAGGCATGCAGACGTAAGACGTGAAGCGTGATGTGTGATACGCGCCGCGTGATTTTGAAAGGAGGTGATGTGTATCGAGAAGTCCAGTCAGTCCTGTGTTGGTTGCTTTACCATGTATCCCAAAACCTTGAAGGAGGAGTATTAAATGTCTAAGAAAACCTGGTGGGCGCTCGCTAGTGTAGCCCTCATCGTCAGCATGCTGCTGACTGCCTGTGGGCCTACAATGACGCCCGAGAAAGTTGTCGAAACCGTGATCGTCACGGTGGAGAAAGAGGGTGAGGTAGTGGAGGTTGTTGTGACCGCTACCCCCGAACCCGTGAAAGACGTTGAGTTCAAGTCCGCTGATCCGAGCACCGCGGTATTCGTCTCGATCGGCGAGAACATTGACTCGCTGGATCCGGCGTGGAACTATGAGAGCGATGGCGATGCCGTTATCCTCAACGTCTACGACCAGCTGGTTACGTACAAGGGACCCTCAGCACTCGAATTCGTGCCCGCCCTGGCGACCGGTTGGACCGTTTCAGACGACGGCATGACCTACACTTTCGACATCCGCAAGGGTGTAAAGTTCCACAACGGCGCCGACCTGACCCCTGAAGACGTGGCTTACAGCCTCCAACGTGGTGTCTTGCAGGGTGGTACCAGCTCGCCCCAGTGGCTGTTCACCGAGCCGTTCTTCGGCATCGGTGTCTACGACATCGCCGAGCTGGTCGATCCCAGCGGCGCGCTCGATGACGACACCGAAGGCCTCAAGGCTGCCGACCCCGCTGCATTGACGGCGGCTTGCGAAACCGTGACGAATATCGTCACCTACGACGACGCCGCTGGCACTGTGACCATCAAACTGGCGACCCCCTGGGGTCCCTTCCTGGCAACCCTGGCGCAAAGCTGGGGCTCCATCCTGGATAAGGATTGGGCGATCGAGAACGGCGCTTGGGATGGCGATTGCGCCACCTGGCAAAACTTCTACGGCGTCACCTCAGAAACCAGCCCGCTCGGGAAAATCGTGAACGGCACCGGCGCCTACAAGCTGGATAGCTGGACCCCCGGTGAGGAGAAAGTCCTCGTCCGCAACGCCGAGTGGTGGCGCACCGAGCCTACGGCTGAGGGTCTCCCCGCGCAGCCAGCCATTGATCGCATCGTGCTCAAGGGCGTGAGCGAGTGGGGCACCCGCTATGCCATGCTGCAGGCTGGCGATGCTGACAACGTGAGCGTGCCGCGCGATAGCATCACGCAGGTGGACCCAATGGTGGGTGAATGGTGCGAGTACAATCTGGAAAGCGCCGACTTCGACTGCGAAGTTCTGAGCGAGCAGCCGCTGCGCCTGTTCAAGGGTGCACCGGATGTGTCCCGCACCGATGTCTTCTTCACCTTCGACCTCAATGTCGAGGGCGGCAACCCCTACGTGGGCAGCGGTCAGTTGGATGGCAATGGCATTCCCCCGGACTTCTTCAACGACATTCACATCCGCAAAGCCTTCAACTACTGCTTCGATTTCGATGCTTACATCAATGATGCACTGGCCGGCGAGGCTGTCCAGGTTTCCGGACCCCTAATCCCCGGCATGATCGGCTACGACGTGAACGGTCCCATGTACAACTTCGACATGGACAAGTGCGCGGAAGAGCTGCAACTGGCCTGGGACGGCCAGGTTTGGGAGAAGGGCTTCCGGCTGCAGGTCGCTTACAACACCGGTAACGTGACCCGCCAGACCGTCGCCCAAATCCTGCAGAACAACTTCGCCAGCATTGATGGTAAGTTCCGGCTGGAGATCATCGCCCTGCCATGGCCCACCTACCTGGCCGAGTTCCGCAACAGCCGCCTGCCGGTGGCCATCAGCGGCTGGATCGAGGACCTGCACGACCCGCACAACTGGGCGCAGCCCTTCCT